>NZ_JBFUCJ010000011.1:0-84975 GCF_056405295.1 Variovorax sp. P1_H2
ACACGCAGTGGGGGAGCGTGGGGGCCAGGCCGGCGCCGGGCCGCCCCAAGGCGGCCTGCGGCCCCCTCGGGGGGGCAGCGACCCACACGCAGTGGGGGAGCGTGGGGGCTAGTCAGGCCGGTCGGTCCGCGCCAGCACGATCGCCGTGATGTGGGCGGCGCCACCGGCGCGCAGCACCCGGGCCGCCGAGAACAGCGAGGCGCCGCTGGTCATCACGTCGTCGACCAGCACCACGCGGCGACCCTGTACCTCCTCGGCGCGCAACGGGTCCAGTGCGAAGGCACCGTGCAGGCTGCGCAGCCGCTCCTTGCGGTCGAGGCCGCTTTGCGCTGCGGTCTCGCGGGTGCGCAGCAGCAGCCCGGGGGCGCATTTGGCGGCGTCCAGCCGCCGCGCCAGCTCGTGGGCCTGGTTGAAGCCGCGCTGGCGCAGACGAATCGGCGCCAATGGCATCGGCAGCAGGAGATCCGCCGCCTCGAGCGCCGGTTCGACCCAGGGTGCGCTCCTGATCAGCGTGGCCAGCGGCCCGGCGCGGCCGGCGTCGCCGAGGAACTTGAATTCCGCGATGCACTGCGGCCAGGGCCAGACGTAGGCACAGGCCGCCAGGCAGGCGTCGAGCGGCGGCGGATGCAGCAGGCACTCGCCGCACGGCGCCGAACCGGGTCCCAGGGGCAGCGCACAGGTGCCGCAGCGCCGGACCGGCGGCGCGAAGCGCCCGACGCAGGCGTCGCAGACCGGCGCCGAAGGCCAGGCCCGGCAGACTGCGCACTGGCTGGGCAGGCGGGCGAGCAGCGACGAGAAAGGCCGTACGGCCCAGCGCTTGAACATCCGTCAATATACTCAGCGGCCCATGCCCACCGACCCCGCACAGCGCCCGCCGACCATCGATGCCACGGCGGCCGCGCGCTGGAGCCGGCTGGCGCCGGCGGTCGAATCCCCCTGGCTGCACGAGGAAATCGGCCGCCGGATGGAAGACCGGCTGCAGTGGATCAAGGCGCAGCCGCGCCATTGGGCCGACTGGGCGCCCTTGCGCGGTGGCCTCGAGGCGCATGCGCTGGTCGCGCGCCGCTACCGCGATGCCGCGCCCTTCGTGATCGAGCCGGAACCGGCACTGGCTGCCGTCACCGCCCGCTCGCTGACCGCCCCCTGGTGGACCGCCCGCCGCTGGCAGGGCGCCCGCCCGAGCTTCGAGCCGCCGCCCGAGGACGGCGTCGACCTGCTGTGGGCCAACATGGCGCTGCACATGGCGGCCGACCCCCAGGCGCTGATCGCCCGCTGGCACCGGGGGGTCGCGACCGATGGCTTCCTGATGTTCTCCTGCTTCGGGCCCGACACCCTGCAGGAACTGCGCGGCCTGCACCGGCGGCTCGGCTGGCCGCCCGCCAGCCACGAGTTCACCGACATGCACGACTGGGGCGACATGCTGGTCGGCGCCGGCTTCGCCGAACCGGTGATGGACATGGAGCGCATCGTGCTGACCTGGGCCAGTGCCGACGCCGCCCTGGCCGAGCTTCGCACGCTGGGACGCAACCTCCATTCGGGACGTTTCCCGGCCTTGCGCGGCAAGGCGTGGCGGCGGGCGCTGGGCGCCGCCCTGCCGGAACTCGCGCCGGCGCCCGAGGGGGGCGGGCGGATCGCCCTGACTTTCGAAATCATCTACGGCCATGCCTTCAAGCCGGCCCCGCGCGTGGCGTTGGCGTCCGAAAGTGCGGTTTCCTTGCGCGAAATGCGTTCCATGCTGCAGCGAGGTCGTGTAGGCAACTGAGTCCGACTTGGCCGACCCGCTACAATTCGCCGCTGCGTGAACTCCCGGGTATTGTCCCGTGATCGAGGCCTGTCCGACCCAAGTTTGACAGCGTGTCGACGCACCGATTTGCTGAACTCGCCCGTGTCGAATTCCGTGTTTCGTTTTGCCACTGTTTCCGGCCAGAGCATCCACTGGTTCCTGAAGCGCAACTGCTCGGTCACGCCGAGCCAGCTCGGCTGGCTGTACGCGTCGCTCTGCGTGGTGTCGCTCGGCATCGGAATGGTCTTCTGGCTGAACGGCGCGCGGCTCGTGCTGCCGTTTGCGTGGCTCGAACTCGCCGCGGTCGGGTTTGCGTTCGTGCTTTATGCGCGGCACGCGACCGATGGCGAGAAGATCGCCTTGCAGGGCGGCAGGCTGGTGGTCGAGCTCGAGAACGGTGGGCACTATGAGCGCACGGAATTCTTGCCGCACCAGGTGCGGGTCGAGCCCCAGGACAGCGATCGCTCGCTGATCGAGGTCTCGGGTCAGGGTCGTTCGGTCAGGGTGGGGCGCTATGTGCGCCCGGAGTTGCGTGCGGCGCTGGCGCGCGAGATTCGCATGGCATTGCGCAGCGCCTGAGGGGGCGATCGCGATGTCGCACCGTGGGGACCGGTGGGGTTAACAGGAAACGAAGAAGTGAACACGATGAAGAGCAATTGGCGGAACAAGATCTGGCCGGCGAATCTGCTGCTGGCGGCCGGCGCGGCGTTCAGCGGCGCGGCGCACGCAGTCAACGACCTGCCCGGCGGCCCGTCGGTGCGTCAATTGAATCTGCCCTTCGGTGTCACGAAGATCTCGCAGGAGCAGCACTTCCTTCACACGGTGATGATGGTGCTCTGCACGGTCATCTTCGTGGCGGTGTTCGCGGTCATGTTCTATTCGATCTGGAAGCACCGCAAGTCGGTCGGCCACAAGGCGGCCAACTTCCATGAATCGGTGGTGGTCGAGGTGATCTGGACCATCGTGCCCTTCCTCATCGTGATCCTGATGGCGCTGCCGGCGACCCGGGTGCTGGTGGCCCAGAAGGACACCACCAACTCCGACCTCACGATCAAGACCACCGGCTACCAATGGAAGTGGGGCTACGACTACCTCAAGGGCGAAGGCGAGGGGCTGTCGTTCATCTCGACGCTCGACAGCTCGCAGCGCGCAATGTCCAACGCCGGCGCCCACGGCGAGATTCCGGACGACTACCTGCTGAAGGTCGACAACCCGCTGGTGGTGCCGGTCAACGCCAAGATCCGCATCATCACCACCGCCAACGACGTGATCCACGCCTTCGCGGTGCCGCAGCTCGGCGTCAAGCAGGATGCGATCCCCGGCTTCGTGCGCGACACCTGGTTCCGGGCCGAGAAGGTCGGCGACTACTACGGCCAGTGCCAGGAGCTCTGCGGCAAGGAGCACGCCTACATGCCGATCCACGTGAAGGTGCTGGCCGCGGCCGACTACACCGCCTGGGTCGACGGCAAGCGCAAGGAAGCCGCCGCCAAGCAGGACGATCCGACCAAGGTCTGGACCCTGCCCGACCTGCTGGCCCGCGGCGAGAAGGTCTACGCGGCCAACTGCGCGGCCTGCCACCAGGCCAATGGCCGCGGCGCCGGCCCGATCAAGGCGCTCGACGGTTCCCCGACCGTGCTCGACGCCGATCACCAGAAGCAGGTCCACGTGGTGCTCAATGGTCAGAACAACGGCGCGATGCCGGCCTGGAAGCAGCTCAGCGACACCGATATCGCTGCGGTCGTGAGCTTCACCAAGAACGCCTGGTCGAACAAGACCGGCCAATTGGTCCAGCCGTCCGAAGTGCTGGCCGAGCGCGCCAAGTAAGCCGGCGCCCACGAAGAGTTTGCAAGGAATACCAAGATGAGCGCAGTCCTCGACCCCCACGGCCACGCACACGGTCACGACGACCATGCCCACGACGACCACCACGGCGCGCCGGCCGGCTGGCGCCGCTGGGTGTTCGCGACCAACCACAAGGACATCGGCACGCTGTACCTGCTGTTCTCGTTCACGATGCTGATGGTCGGTGGCGTGCTCGCGCTCCTGATCCGCGCCGAGCTGTTCCAGCCCGGCCTGCAGCTGGTGAACCCCGAGCTGTTCAACCAGTTCACCACCATGCAYGGCCTGATCATGGTGTTCGGCGCCATCATGCCGGCCTTCGTGGGCTTCGCAAACTGGATGATCCCGCTGCAGATCGGCGCATCCGACATGGCGTTCGCGCGCATGAACAACTTCAGCTTCTGGCTGCTGATCCCGGCGGCGCTGATGCTGGTGGGTTCGTTCTTCATGCCCGGCGGCGCGCCCGCCGCGGGCTGGACGCTCTACGCGCCGCTCACCCTGCAGATGGGCCCCTCGATGGACGCCGGCATCTTCGCGATGCACATCATGGGCGCCTCGTCGATCATGGGCTCGATCAACATCATCGTCACCATCCTGAACATGCGCGCCCCAGGCATGACGCTGATGAAGATGCCGATGTTCTGCTGGACCTGGCTCATTACCGCCTACCTGCTGATCGCCGTGATGCCGGTGCTCGCCGGCGCCATCACGATGACGCTGACCGACCGCCACTTCGGCACCAGCTTCTTCAACCCCGCCGGCGGCGGCGACCCGGTGATGTACCAGCACATCTTCTGGTTCTTCGGCCACCCCGAGGTCTACATCATGATCTTGCCGGCCTTCGGCATCGTCAGCCAGATCGTGCCGGCCTTCTCGCGCAAGAAGCTGTTCGGCTACGCCTCGATGGTGTACGCCACCTCGTCGATCGCGATCCTGTCGTTCATCGTCTGGGCGCACCACATGTTCACGACCGGCATGCCGCTCACCGGCCAGCTGTTCTTCATGTACGCGACCATGCTGATCGCCGTGCCCACGGCCGTGAAGATCTTCAACTGGGTCGCTACCATGTGGCAGGGCTCGATGACCTTCGAGACCCCGATGCTGTTCGCGGTCGGCTTCATCTTCGTGTTCACGATGGGCGGCTTCACCGGCCTGATCCTGGCAGTCGCGCCGATCGACACCCAGCTGCAGGACACCTACTACGTCGTCGCCCACTTCCACTACGTGCTGGTGGCCGGCTCGCTGTACGCGATGTTCGCGGGCTACTACTACTGGGCGCCGAAGTGGACCGGCGTGATGTACAACGAAGCACGCGGCAAGATCCACTTCTGGTGGTCGCTGATCTCCTTCAACATCACCTTCTTCCCGATGCACTTCCTGGGCCTGGCGGGCATGCCGCGCCGCTATGCCGACTACCCGATGCAGTTCGCCGACTTCAATGCGGTGGCCAGCGTCGGCGCTTTCGCCTTCGGCCTGGCTCAGGTGTACTTCTTCTTCTTCATCGTCCTGCCGACCATGATGGGCAAGGGCGAGAAGGCTTCGCAGAAGCCCTGGGAAGCAGCTGAAGGCCTCGAGTGGGAAGTCCCCTCGCCGGCACCGTTCCACACCTTCGAGACCCCGCCGCGGCTGGACCCCACCGCGACCAAGGTGATCGGCTGACGCGCAGCACGAGATGACTCCCGAACAGAAGAGGAACAACCGCCGCATGGGGCTCACGCTGGCCTCGATCGCGCTGCTGTTCTTCATCGGCTTCATCGTTCGCATGGTCTGGATCGGCCGCTAGGGCCGGGGACTGCATCGCCATGGGCATCGGTCAACGCATCCGCCGCGAGAACGTCCGCATGGTCGGCAAGCTGGCCGTTGTCGCGGCCGGCATGTTCGCCTTCGGCTATGCGCTGGTGCCGCTCTATCGCGCCATCTGCGAGATGACCGGCATCAATATCCTGGCCCTGTCGGAGCTGCAGGTGCCGGGCGGCGCCAGCGGCGGCGACAAGGTCCGCGTGCCCGACAACACCCAGGTCGACATGAGCCGCACCATCACGGTCGAGTTCGATGCCAACGTGCGCGGCCTCTGGGATTTCAAGCCCGCGCAGCGTTCGATGGAAGTCCATCCGGGCCAGCTCAACACCGTGATGTACGAGTTCCAGAACGTGCAGAACCGCCGCATGGCGGCCCAGGCGATCCCGAGCTATGCGCCGCAGCAGGCCGCACCGTACTTCAACAAGCTCGAGTGCTTCTGCTTCAACCAGTACACGCTCGACCCTGGCGAGAAGAAGCAGTGGCCGGTCGCCTTCGTGATCGACCCGAAGATCTCCAGGGACGTGAAGACGATCACGCTGTCGTACACCTTCTTCGAGGTCGGTGGCAAGACGCCGGCGGCGCCGGTGGCCGCCAATGCGGCAGTCGCCGTGCCCGCGACGGAGCCGCGCTCGTGAGCACGCCGGATGTCGCACGCAAGGGCTCGTTGTGGCACACGGTGAAGACCGTGGGCTGGTCGTTCCTCGGCATCCGCAAGAAGAGCGGCTACCAGGACGATCTCGCCAAGGTCAACCCGCTGCACATCATCGCCGTGGCCTTCGTGGCCGTCGCCCTGTTCGTGGCCGCGCTGATTCTGCTGGTGCGCTGGGTGGCCACCGCCTGATGAACAGAATCCCACAGAAAATGAAGCCAGAGAAGAAAGCCAGGACCTGATATGAGCTCAACCACCCACGGCAGCACGCCTTACTACTTCGTGCCCGCGCCATCGGCCTACCCGGTCATGGCCGCGACCGGCCTGCTCTTCGTCATCCTGGGCGCGGCCCAGTGGATCAACGGCCACCAGTGGGGCGCCTGGTCGCTGCTGGCCGGCATGATCATCTGGCTCGGCACGCTTTTCGCCTGGTTCAGAACCTCGATCCGCGAAAGCGAAGGCGGCCTGTACGGCCACAAGGTCGACCTCTCGTTCCGCTGGAGCATGAGCTGGTTCATCTTCTCCGAGGTGATGTTCTTCGGCGCCTTCTTCACCGCGCTGTGGTGGGCCCGCACCCACGCGCTGCCTTCGCTCGGCAGCCTCGACAACGCGCTGCTGTGGCCCGACTTCAAGGCGGTCTGGCCGACCGCGGCCGTCGGCGTGACCGGCTCGCCGGCCGGCACCGTCGAGCCCTTCCAGACCGTCGGCCCGTTCTGGCTGCCGACCATCAACACCGCGCTGCTCCTGAGCTCCGGCGTCACGCTGACGATCGCCCACCACGCGCTGCGTGCCGGTCATCGCGCGCAGAGCGTGCGCTTCATGTGGCTGACCGTGCTGCTCGGCTTCAGCTTCCTGAGCGTCCAGGGCTACGAATACCACCACCTGTACACCGAGCTGAACCTCAAGCTGAGCTCGGGCGCCTACGGCTCGACCTTCTTCATGCTGACCGGCTTCCACGGGCTGCACGTGTTCATCGGCATGCTGATGCTGTTCTTCATCACCTTGCGTCTGCGCAGGGGCCATTTCACGCCGGAGCGCCATTTCGGCTTCGAGGGCGCGGCCTGGTACTGGCACTTCGTCGACGTGGTGTGGCTCGGCCTGTACTTCCTGGTCTATTGGCTTTGAGCATCGGCGACGGCAAAACAAAAAAGCGCCGCAAGGCGCTTTTTTCATGGTTCTCCTGGAACGAGCATCATCTACTTGCCGATCGGCAGGCCCCCTGGCTGGATGTAGCCGAGCTTCCACGCCAGCAGGACGCAGAGGAACAAAACGACCGACAGCGCGATCCGAACCGTGAGCGCGCGCGCCATGCCGCCGCTCTTGGCGCGGCCGTCGCGCCCGTCCCTCAGCATGAAGAACAGCGCCACCGCAAGACTCGCCAGGATGCCCAGGAAGGCGAGGGCGACAAGATATTTCATGACCCACATTATCGGCCGCCAGTGCCGCCCCCTCCCTTGAACGCGGACTTCGGGGAACCGGACAGTCCCCGGCGCGCCGGCCGCTTCTGGTTCGTCACCGCGGTCGCTCTGCTGACGCTCGCCGCCACGGTCTCGCTGGGCCGCTGGCAGCTGTCGCGCGCGGCGCAGAAGGAAGCCATCCAGGCCGAGATCGACGCCCAGAAGAGCCTTCCGCCGCTCGACCAGCAGGCATTCCTGGCCCTCGGAGACGCCTCTGCCGCCATGCACCGCCCGGTTCGCCTGCGTGGGCTCTGGCTGTCGCCGCACACGGTCTATCTCGACAACCGGCAGATGCACGGCGTGCCCGGCTTCTACGTGCTGACGCCCTTCGCCCTCGAAGGCACCGAGCAGACCGTCCTGATCCAGCGCGGCTGGATCCAGCGCAACTTCACCGACCGGGCCCAGCTGGGCGCTGTCGAGACGCCGAGCGGCCTGGTCGAGGTCACGGCCCGGATCGCGCCGCCGCCGGCCCACCTGCTGGAGCTGGGCAAGGCCGATGCGCCGGCGTCCGCCGCGTCGGCGCCGGCGCCTGCGAGCGCCGCCACGCCTGAAGCCGTGGGGTCTTCGCGCATCCGGCAGAATCTCGGTCTCGAAGCGTTCCGCGCCGAAACCGGGCTGCCGCTGCGGACCGACGTCTCGCTGCAGCAGATCGGGCCGGCTTCCGAGGGCCTTCAGCGCGATTGGCCGGCCCCTGCGCTGGGTGTCGAAAAGCACTACGGCTATGCATTCCAGTGGTTCGGCCTCTCGGCTCTCGTGGTACTCCTCTATGTCTGGTTCCAACTCATCGCCCCCTTCCGCCGCGCACGCCTTGCCCGCCGCAGCTGACGAGCCGCTCGGCCTGACCGTGCACTCGATGCCGTCGCCGCGCCATGCGCTGGCGGGCGCCGAGGGCCGGCGAACGGTCCAGGGCCGATGGAAGATGGTCTTCGTGCTGCTGTGCTGCGCGGCGCCGGTGATCGCCTCCTACTTCACCTACTACGTGGTGCGTCCCGAAAGCCGAAGCGTCTACGGCGAGCTGATCGATCCTCAGCGCCCGCTTCCGAACGTCGCGGCCACACTGCCGGACGGCAAGACGCTGCGCCTGCCTTCGCTCAAGGGCCAGTGGCTGCTGCTGTCGGTGGCCGATGCCGCTTGCGACGCCCTCTGCGAGCAGCAGCTCTACCTGCAGCGCCAGTTGCGCGAGAGCCTGGGGCGCGAGAAAGACCGGCTCGACCGCGTCTGGCTGGTCAGCGACGACCAGCCGCTGCCCGAGCGCCTGGCCAACGGCTTGCGCGGCGCGACCGTGCTGCGCCTGCCGGCGGCCGACATCGCCAGATGGCTGCCTGGGGCCGCGGGCCATGCGCCGGCGGAGCACCTCTTCGTGGTCGACCCGCTGGGCAACCTCATGATGCGATTCCCGGCCCGCATGGATGCCGCCGGCGCCAGCCGGGGCAAGCGCGACCTCGACCGCCTGCTGCGCGCTTCCTCGTCCTGGGACGAGGCCGGCCGCTGATCCCGCCATGGACGCCAGTTCGCTCTACGACCTCAAGCCGATCGCCTGGCTGCTGGCGGTGGGCGTGCTGCTGGCCCTCGGCCCGCTGATCTGGGTCTGGCGCCGCAATGCCGGCGCCGGTGCCGCGCGCCGGCTGCATGCGCTGACCGTGCTCACCCTGTTCCTGACCTTCGACCTGACCCTGTTCGGCGCCTTCACGCGCCTGAGCGATTCGGGCCTGGGCTGCCCCGACTGGCCCGGCTGCTATGGCAACGCCAGCCCGGTCGGCGCCCGCCACGACATCGCGATGGCGCAGGCCGCGCAGCCGACCGGGCCCGTGACACACGGCAAGGCCTGGGTCGAGATGGTCCACCGCTATCTCGCCACCGGCGTCGGCTTCCTGATCCTGGTGCTGGCGATCGCCACCTGGGTGGTGCGCCGCCGCCAGCGACAGGCCGACCATCGCGGAGAGCGCGCGCTGAGCGCCTGGTGGCCGGCGGCGACGCTGGCCTGGGTCTGCCTGCAGGGTGCCTTCGGCGCCCTGACCGTGACCTGGAAGCTGTTCCCCGCCATCGTCACGCTGCACCTGATGGGCGCGGTCGTGCTGCTGGCGCTGCTGTGCATCCAGGCGGTGCGCTACCAGCAGGCGGCGCTGCAGCGCCTGCCGACGGCCCTGCCGTCGGCGCTGCGCACCTTGCTGATCGCCACCACCGTGCTGCTGGGCCTGCAGATCGCGCTGGGCGGCTGGGTCAGTACCAACTATGCCGTCCTGGCCTGCACGCAGTTCCCGATCTGCCAGGACAGTTGGTGGCCGCCGATGGACTTCGCGCAAGGCTTCGAGATCTGGCGCCATCTGGGCGAGACCGGCGCCGGCGCCCCGATCGATTTCACCGCGCTCACCGCGATCCACTATGCGCACCGGCTGATGGCCTATCTCGTGTTCGTCGCCGTCGGCCTGCTGGCCTGGCGGCTGCGCCGCGTCGCGCCGCTGCGGGCCCAGGCGCGCTGGCTCGGCGGTCTCGCGCTGCTGCAGCTTGCCAGCGGCCTCGGCAACGTGCTGCTCGGCTGGCCGCTCGCGGCGGCGCTGCTGCACACCGGCGGCGCCGCCGCGCTGGCGGTGGTGCTGACCTGGACCCTCTGCGAAAGCCGTCGCGCGGGCGCACACAGCGCCGCCGGCGCCGGCAGACGCGTACCTACCATGGAGGTGGCCCAATGAGCGCCCCCGTTTCCGTCCCCGCCCAGACCACCGCCAGCGTGCTGCGTCAGTTCTATGCGCTGACCAAGCCGCGGGTGGTTCAACTGATCGTCTTCTGCGCCCTGATCGGCATGGTGCTCGCCGTGCCCGGCGTGCCGACCTGGGCCGACCTGCAGCAGGGCGCGCTGGCCTGCCTCGGCATCTGGCTGGTCGCCGGTGCCGCGGCCGCCTTCAACTGCCTGGTCGAGAAGGGTATCGACGCCAAGATGAAGCGCACCGCCTGGCGGCCGACCGCGCGCGGGCAGCTGAGCGACAAGCAGGCGCTGATCTTCTCGGCGGCGCTGTGCGCGGCCGGCTCGGCGCTGCTCTGGTTCACGGTCAACCCGCTGACCATGTGGCTGACCTTCGCCACCTTCGTCGGCTACGCGGTGGTCTATACCGTGATCCTGAAGCCGCTGACGCCGCAGAACATCGTGATCGGCGGCGCCTCGGGCGCGATGCCGCCGGTGCTCGGCTGGGCCGCCATGTCCGGCGATGTCGGTCCCGAGGCGCTGATCCTGTTCCTGATCATCTTCCTGTGGACGCCGCCGCACTTCTGGGCCCTGGCCCTGTACCGGGTCGAGGACTACCGCAAGGCGGGCCTGCCGATGCTGCCGGTAACGCATGGCAACGAATTCACGCGGCTGCAGGTGCTGCTCTACACCTTCATTCTGTTCGCGGCCTGCCTGATGCCCTTCATCTACGGCATGAGCGGGTGGCTGTACCTGGTGGTCGCGATCGGCGTCAGCATCGGCTTCACCGGCTATGCCTTCGCGCTGTGGCGCAACTACTCCGATGCGCTGGCGCGCAAGACCTTCCGTTTCTCGCTGATCCACCTGAGCGTGCTGTTCGCGGGGCTGCTGGTCGACCACTACCTCCAATGACCCCATCCATGAACAAGCGGCAAGCGCTCCGGACCCTGGCCTGGACCGGCGTCGCCGCGGTCGCCGGCCTGCATCTCGCGGCCTGTACCGAGGCCAAGCCCAGCTTCCACGCGGTCGACATCACCGGCGCCGACTACGCCCGCGATTTTTCCCTGACCGACGCCGACGGCAAGCTGCGCACGCTGGCCGACTTCAAGGGCAAGGCGGTGGTGCTGTTCTTCGGCTACGCCCAGTGCCCCGACGTCTGCCCGACCACCATGAGCGAGATGGCGCAGGTCAGGCAGCAGCTGGGCGCCGACGGCGACAAGCTGCAGGTGGTGTTCGTCACGGTCGATCCGGCCCGCGACACGCCGGAGGTCATGAAGGCCTACATGGGGGCCTTCGACCCGTCCTTCATCGCCTTGATCCCGACCCCGGACCAGCTCGCGGCGTTGGCCAAGGACTTCAAGGTCTACTTCAAGAAGGTCGACGGCAAGACGCCGACCAGCTACTCGATGGACCACTCGGCGGCGAGCTTCGTCTACGACCCGCAAGGCCGGCTGCGCCTGTATGCGCGCTATGGCGCCGGCGTGGCGCCGATGGTCGAGGATCTCAAGGTCCTGCTCAAGTCATGAGCGCCGCCCGGCCGCCCGAAGGCGCTCGCACCGCAGTGCGAAGCACGGAGGTTGCCTTATGAGCGCCGCGCCGGGCCGCCCCAAGCAAGCCCGCACCGCAGTGCGGAGAACGGAGGTTGCCCTATGTGCGCCGTGGTCTCGCTCGATCACCTGAAGCATCGCAAGGGAGCCTTCCGCATCGCGCTGATCCCGCCGGAGGTGCTGGAGGCGCTCAACGACGGCCTGCTCGAGACCGTCAACCTCAACGAGTTCATGGCGCTGGAACTGCCCCGGCTGGCGCGCGGCGTGGCCGCGCAGATCGGGCTCGATGCGGCCAGCGAGCGCCTGCTCGACACCTTCGCGATGCTGGGCGCCTTCAAGCCGATGCAGCGGCACGGCCACGTCGCGCGGGCGCTCTACGACCTGACGGCGGTGCATCCGGAGCGCGATGCGGTGGCGCACCGGCTGGCCACCCACCCGAGCGACGTGGCGCGCTGCTGGGCGACGCAGTGGATCCCGATGTCGGGGCTGGCGCTGCCCGAGCAGCTGGCAGCGGCTCGCCGCTTTGCCGCCGATCCGCATTTCGGCGTCCGCGAGATGGCCTGGATGGGCGTGCGCGAAGCGACCATCCGCTCGCTCGAGCAGGCCCTGGCGCTGCTGCAGCCCTGGACCGCCGACCCGGACCCGAACATCCGCCGCTTCGCCAGCGAACTGACCCGTCCGCGCGGCGTCTGGTGCGCCCAGATCGAGCGCCTCAAGGCCGAGCCCTGGCTGGCCTTGCCGCTGCTGGAGCCGCTGAAGGCGGACAGCAGCCGCTACGTCCAGAACTCGGTCGCCAACTGGCTCAACGACGCCAGCCGGACGCAGCCGGACTGGGTAGAAGCGACCTGCGCGCGCTGGCTGGCCGAAAGCGATGCGGCCGAAACCCGCTACATCGCGCGCCGGGCATCGAGGACGCTGGCGAAGCGGGCGCCCGAGGCGGCCTGACAAAGAAAAAGCCCGGCACAGGGCCGGGCTTGTTGCGAAGGGAGGGCGGGGTCAGGCGTACTCGGCCAACGCTTTTTTCATCTTCTTCATCGCCGCCACTTCGATCTGGCGAATGCGCTCGGCGCTCACGCCATAGACCGCGGCCAGGTCGTGGAGCGTCATGCCGCCCGAGCCGTCGTCGTTGACCTTGAGCCAGCGCTCTTCGACGATGCGGCGGCTGCGGTCGTCCAAAGCCTCCAGCGCGGTCGAGATGCCATCGGTCGACAACCGGTCGCGTTGCCGCGATTCGATCTGGGCGGTTGGCTCCTGCGTCGCGTCGGCCAGGTAGGCGATCGGGCCGAAGCCTTCGTCGCCGTCGTCGGACGGGCTCGGATCGAGCAGCACGTCGCCGCCCGAGAGCCGGGTTTCCATCTCGAGCACTTCCTCGGGCTTCACGTTGAGCCGGGTCGCCATCTGCGAAACCTCGTCCGGGCTCAGCGTGTCGCGGTGGGTGCCGCCGTCCGCTGCGGCCGAATCGGCCTTGAAGCCCTGCTTCATGGAACGCAGGTTGAAGAACAGCTTGCGCTGGGCCTTGGTCGTCGCGACCTTGACCATGCGCCAGTTCTTCAGGATGTACTCGTGGATCTCGGCCTTGATCCAGTGCATGGCGTAGCTGACCAGCCGCACGCCCTGGTCGGGATCGAAGCGCTTGACGGCCTTCATGAGGCCGACGTTGCCTTCCTGGATCAGGTCGCCATGCGGCAGCCCGTAACCAAGATATTGGCGAGAGATGGATACAACAAGACGCAGATGCGACAAGATGAGCGCACCGGCGGCTTCGAGGTCGTTGTCGTCGCGCAGCTTGCGCGCAAAGCCCTGCTCTTCTTCGAGCGTCAGCAGCGGCAGCCGGTTGGCTGCAGAGATGTAGGCGTCCAAGTTACCCAGCGAGGGCACCATCGACCACGGGTTGGCGACGGCAAGCTGGTTGGCAGAGGCTCCAGACAGTGTTGTCATTGGGGAAACTCCTTCGTTCATAGCCATATTAGCACTCGATTAGAGGGAGTGCTAAGCTAAGGGTTCCCCCTTATTTTCTATGGGGTCGATAGCCAGGCGGGCCTGTCCGGCAGGCCTACCAGCGGATGCCGAGACGCTCGAAGACCTTGGACAGCACGAACAGCGGGCCGACCCAGAGGTATTGGAGGTCTTCGAAGAAGGAGGGTTTCCTGCCTTCGATCTTGTGGCCGATGAACTGGAAGATCCAGGCCACCACGAAGATGACGGCGGACACCGGCAAGACAAGGCCGCCCATCGCATGCACCAGCGCCAGCAGCGCGACCGTGCCGACGAGCATGGTCGCCAGGAAGGCCGGGGAGCGCAGGGTCGCGTAGTAGACCAGGCTGGCGGCGACGAAGGCGTAGGCGACCCAGGGATGGAGGGCGAACAGCAGCCCGACGATGCTCAGCATGATCGCCGRGATGGCGACCATGTGGATCGCCTCGTTGGTCGGATGGCGGTGGCTCTCGCCGTAGTGGGCGAGCAGGCGATCGACCTTGCGGTCGGCGTCGGCGAGCGGGGCGGCTGCGGTGTCCATGCGGGTCTCCTGGGGGCCTCTTGGCGGGCACCGACCATGATGCCAGAGCGCCTCCAGGCGCACAAACCCCGCCGGGCTAGCCGAGCAGGGCCTGGGCGAATTCCCGGGCGTCGAAGGTTTCCAGGTCTTCGAGCTTTTCGCCGACACCGATGAAATAGACCGGGATCGGCCGCTCGCGCGCGATCGCGCACAGCACGCCGCCCTTGGCCGTGCCGTCGAGCTTGGTCACGACCAGGCCGGTCAGGCCCAGTGCCTCGTCGAAGGACTTGACCTGCGCCAGCGCGTTCTGGCCGGTGTTGCCGTCGATCACCAGCAGCACCTCGTGCGGCGCCGTGGGGTCGGCCCGGTTGACGACCCGCTTGATCTTCTTGAGCTCGTCCATCAGGTGGATCTGGGTCGGCAGCCGGCCGGCGGTGTCGACCAGCACCACGTCCTTGCCGCGTGCCTTGCCCGCGTTGACCGCGTCGAAGCTCACGGCGGCCGGGTCGCCGCCTTCCTGGCTCACGATCTCGACCGTGTTGCGGTCGGCCCAGACCAGCAACTGCTCGCGCGCCGCAGCACGGAAGGTGTCGGCCGCCGCCAGCAGCACCGAGGCGCCCTCGTTGGCCAGGTGCTTGGTGAGCTTGCCGATCGAGGTGGTCTTGCCGGCACCGTTGACGCCGGCGACCATGATCACGGTCGGCGTGTGCTCGCCGATCACCAGCGACTTCTCCAGCGGCCGCAGCAGGTCCGTGATGGCGTCGGCCAGCAGCAGCTTGACCTGCGCCGCGTCGGTCGCCATCTGGCTCTTGACGCGGCGGCGCAGGTCTTCCAGCAGATGTTCGGTGGCCTTGACGCCGGTGTCGGCCATCAGCAGCGCTTCTTCGAGCTCCTCGTACAGCGCGTCATCGATCTGGGCATTGACGAAGGCGGCGGTGATCGAGTTGCCGGTCTTGCGCAAGCCGTTCCTGAGCTTGCCGAGCCAGCCGCTGCGCTCGGGGGCGGGTGCAGGGGCGGGCGCGGGAGGCGGCGGCGGTACAGGCGGCGGCGCGGGAACCGGCACCGGCTCGGCCGGTGCGGCGACCGGCGCGACCGGAGAGGGCGCGGGAACTGGCGTCGGAGTCGGCGCGGCCACGGGTGGCGCAGGCGCTGGCGGAGGCGGAACCGGTGGCTCCGCCGGCGCAGCCTTGCCGCCGAACCAGCTGGAAGGCGAAAAGACCGATTTCGGCGCAGCCGCCGGCATTTCGGCTGGCGGGGCCGCGGGCTCGGGAGCCGGCGCCGGGCTCTCGACCGCAGGTTTTTTCTTGAAGAAACTGAACATTGGGCGCTTTTTACAATCCGAGCCATTCTATGAAACACCCCTTGCCACGCCGCGCTGCGTCGGGTGCGGTGCTGGCTTCGGTGCTGATCGCGCTGTCGAGCCTGCCTGCCCTGGCCCAGGACGCCCCTCCCCCCGCCGCTTCGTCGAGCGCCGCCACGGCGGCGATTCCGGCCCGGCAATTCACGCTTTCCAACGGCATGACCCTGATTGTCAAGCCCGACCGGCGGGCCCCGACCGCGGTCCAGATGCTCTGGGTCCGGGTCGGGTCGATGGACGAAGTCGACGGCACCTCGGGCATCGCGCACGTGCTCGAGCACATGATGTTCAAGGGCAGCAAGAACCTCAAGCCGGGCGAGTTCTCGCGCCGCGTGGCCGGTCTCGGCGGCCGCGAGAACGCCTTCACCACCCGCGACTACACCGGCTACTACCAGCAGATTCCGGTCGATCAGCTGGAGCAGGTCATGAAGCTGGAGTCCGATCGTTTCGCCAGCAACCAGTGGCCCGACGACGAATTCAAGCGCGAGATCGAGGTGGTCAAGGAGGAGCGCCGGATGCGCACCGACGACCAGCCGCGCGCGCTGCTCGGCGAGCAGCAGAACGCGGCCATCTTCACCGCCTCGCCCTACCACCGCCCGGTGGTCGGCTGGATGAGCGACCTGGAGTCGATGACGCCGGCCGATGCCCGCGCCTTCTTCCAGGCCTGGTACGTTCCGTCCAACGCGGCGATCGTGGTGGCCGGCGACGTCGATGTCGACAAGGTGCGGGCCCTGGCCGAGAAGTACTACGGCTCGATCCCGGCGCGTGCGGTGCCCCCGCGCAAGCCGCGCACCGAGCCCGCGCAGCGCGGCGTGCGCCGCGTCGAGTTCAAGGCACCGGCCGAGCAGGCCTACGTGTCGCTGGCCTTCCGTGCGCCGCAGATCGCAACGGGCGACCAGTTCGACGCTGCCGCCAAGAACGACGCCTATGCGCTGGTGGTGCTCTCGGCCCTGCTCGACGGCTATGCCGGCTCCCGGCTCGACCGCGCGCTGACCCAGGGGCCCGACCGCGTGGCCGATTCGGCCGGCGCCTATGCGGGTTTCGCCGGCCGTGGGCCGCAGCTCTTCGTGCTCGAGGGTGTGCCGGCCGCGGGCAAGACCCCCGAGGCGCTCGAGGCCGCGCTGCGCGCCGAGGTTGCGAAGGTCGCGCGCGAAGGCGTCGGCGCGGCCGAACTGGCCCGCGTCAAGACGCAGTGGGTGGCCAGCGAGACCTACAAGCGCGACTCGGTGATGGCGCAGGCGCGCGAGCTCGGCAGCAACTGGGTGCAGGGCCTGCCGCTGGACGCCAGCGAACGGATCATCGCGAAACTGCGGGCGGTGACGGCCGAGCAGGTGCAGGCGGTGGCCGCCAGGTACTTCGGCGACGACCAGATGACGGCCGCCACCCTGCGGCCGCTGCCGCTCGAACCCAACCGCCGCCCGCGCGGCTTTGCAGCGCCCGCGGGCGAGCTGCGTTGAACCAAGGCTGCATCCCGATGATCGATTCACGACGTTTCAAGCTGCGCGGCCTCCTGGCTGGCGCGGCGCTTTCTCTGGCCGTTGCCGCCCAGGCCGCCATTCCGATCCAGCACTGGAGCCTGCCGAACGGTGCCAAGGTCTACCTGGCCGCCACC
Organism: Variovorax sp. P1_H2; assembly: GCF_056405295.1. Classification (NCBI taxonomy): domain Bacteria; kingdom Pseudomonadati; phylum Pseudomonadota; class Betaproteobacteria; order Burkholderiales; family Comamonadaceae; genus Variovorax; species Variovorax sp. P1_H2. The sequence continues at coordinate 17,216 of NZ_JBFUCJ010000011.1, forward strand.
CAGGCACTGCCGATCGTCGATGTCGAGGTCGACTTCGATGCCGGCGGGCGGCGCGATCCGCCGGCTCAGGCCGGCCTCGCCTCGGTGACGGCGGGCATGGTCGAGAAGGGCGTTCGCGCAAATGGCAGTCCCGCCGCCGGGCCGCCCCAAGACGGGACAGCCCCCTCGGGGGGCAGCGAGGACAGGTCAGTGGCGAGCGTGGGGGGCTATGAACCGGCGCTCGACCAGAATGCGCTCGGCGAGGCCTGGGCCGACCTCGGCGCGAATTTCGACGCCAGCGCCGGCACCGACCGCGCCAGCTTCACGCTGCGCACGCTGTCCGACCCGGCGCTGCTCGACAAGGCGGTGCGGCTCGCGGCGCGCGAGATCGGTGAGCCGGCATTCCCGGAAGATGTGTGGAAGCGCGAGCGCGAGCGCCTCAGCGCCTCGATCCGCGAGGCCAACACCAAGCCCGCGACCCGGGTCGAGCGGAGCTTCGCGCATGCCGTCTACGGTGCCCATCCCTACGGCCTCGAAACCACCGAGGCCACGCTGGCGAAGATCGACGTGGCGGCGATGCGCGCGCACTACGAGCGCCTGATCGTCCCCTGCCGCGCCAAGATCAGCATCGTCGGCGCGGTCACGCGCGCGCAGGCCGAAGGCATCGCCACCACGCTGCTGTCGAGGCTGCCGGCCGGTGGCGCCTGCGCCGAGCTGCCGGTCGTGCCCGAAGTGCAACCGCTGGCGGCACCCAGGGACGAGCGCATTCCCTTCGACTCGGCGCAGGCCCATGTGCTGATCGGCCAGCCCGGCTACCGCCGTGCCGACCCCGATCATTTCGCGCTGACGCTCGGCAACTACGTGCTCGGGGGCGGCGGCTTCGTCTCTCGCCTGACCGAACAAGTGCGCGAGAAGCGCGGGCTGGCCTACAGCGTCTACAGCGGCTTTTCGCCGGGGCTGCACGCAGGCGCCTTCCGCATCGGTTTCCAGACCCGGCCCGACCAGGCCGCCGAAGCGGTGAAGGTGTCGAACGAGGTGCTGGCGAAATTCGTCGCCGACGGCCCGACCGCGGCCGAACTCAAGGCCGCCAAGGACAACCTGGTCGGCGGCTTTCCGCTGCTGCTGGACAGCAACCGCAAGCTGCTCGGCAATGTCGCGAACATCGCCTGGAACGATCTGCCGCTCGACTACCTCGACACCTGGACCGCGCGCGTCAATGCGATCACCGTGGCCGACGTCAAGGCCGCGTTCGCCCGCAAGCTGCAGCCCGAGAAGATGGTGACGGTGGTGGTGGGCGGCAAACCTTGAGGCCCCCACTCTCGCACTTCGTGTACTCGCTGCCCCCCGAGGGGGCGCAGACCGGCTTGGGGCGGCCCGGCGCCGGCCTGAGCGGCGGCCCCGGGCGCCCGGCTGCCGTTAAGCTCCGGGTGTGAAAACGAAGCCCCGAACCCCCGCGCCCGCGGTGCCCACGAAGCCGAGCAAGCTCGCCAAGGCGCCCCATTTCGTCCGCATCATCGGCGGCCGGTGGAAGCGAACCCGCCTCGCGGTCGCCGACAAGCCCGGCCTCCGGCCGACCCCCGACCGGGTGCGCGAAACCCTCTTCAACTGGCTCGCCAGCCTGGCCGGCGCCGGCGGCGGCGAGCTGCCGGGCTGGCAGTGCGTCGATGCCTTCGCCGGCACCGGCGCGATCGGCCTCGAAGCCGCCTCGCGCGGCGCCGCCTCGGTGCTGCTGTGCGAGCAGGACCCGGCGCTGGTCGCCCAATTGCAGGCGCTGAAGACCAAGCTCGGCGCCGACGCGGTGCGCATCGAGCGCGGCAACGGCGTCACGGCGCTCGAGCGCGTGCCGGCCGGCAGCCTGCATGCGGTGTTCCTGGACCCGCCGTTCGAGAACGCGGTCCTGTACGAGCCGGCCTTGCGCGCGGCCCTGCGGGCCCTGCGGCCCGAGGGCGTGATCTACCTGGAGGCGGCTCGGCGCTGGAGCGACGACGAACTCGCCGAGCGCGGCCTCGCGGCCTACCGCTACCTGAAAGCCGGCGCGGTGCACGCCCATCTTCTCCAGCCGGCGGCGAACGCCGCTGCATAATCCGCCGAACCGTGCCACCAGGGCCGAATCAGGAGGAAGCAAAGCATGTCCAGCAACGTGATCGCGGTGTATCCCGGCACCTTCGACCCCATGACGCTAGGCCACGAGGATGTGGTGCGCAGGGCGACCCAACTGTTCTCCCGGGTCATCGTCGCGGTGGCGGCGGGACACCACAAGAAGGCTTTGTTCACGCTGCAGGAGCGCATCGACATGGCGCGCGACGCGGTCAAGCCCTACAGCGACCAGGTCACGGTCGAGAGCTTCTCGGGCCTCCTGCGCGACTTCGTGGTGGCGCGCGGCGGCAAGGCGATGGTGCGCGGCCTGCGCGCCGTGACCGACTTCGACTACGAATTCCAATTGGCCGGCATGAACCGCTCGCTGATGCCCGAGGTCGAGACCGTGTTCCTGACGCCCAGCGACAAGTACCAGTTCATTTCGAGCACCTTCGTCCGCGAGATCGCGATGCTGGGCGGCGAGGTCGACAAGTTCGTCTCGCCCAACGTCCAGGACAGCCTGCTCGCCAAGGTCCGCAGCCTCGGTCGTGAATGAGCGCCGCGTGAGCGAGGCGCCGCTCAGGCTGCATTCGCTGGGCGAGGCAGCCCTGGTGTGCGAGCTGCCGGCGCCCGCCACGCTGGCGCAGCAGCAGCGGATCTGGGCACTGGCCGCCGAAGCGCTGCGGTGGCGCGGGGTGCAGGAGGCGCTGCCGGGCATGAACAACCTGAGCCTGCTGTTCGATCCGGCCCAGATCGACGTGGTCGAGCTCGAGATGCAGGTGCTGTCGGCCTGGCCGCAGTTGGCCGCGGCCGGCATCCAGGGGCGCCGCATCGAGATTCCGGTCGCCTATGGCGGCGAGTCCGGTCCCGATCTGGCCGAGGTCGCCCGCCACACGGGCTTGTCTCCGGCCGAGGTCGTGAAGCGCCACAGTGCGGGCGACTATGTGGTGTACCTGCTCGGCTTCCTGCCGGGATTCGCCTTCATGGGCGGGCTGCCGCCGGAGCTCGCGACGCCGCGCCGCAGGGAGCCGCGGCTGGCGGTGCCGGCGCGCTCGGTGGGCATCGGTGGCGAGCAGACCGGCATCTATCCGCTGGTCTCGCCGGGCGGTTGGCAACTGATCGGCCGCACGCCGCTGGAGATGTTCGATCCGGGCGCGGCCGAGCCGACCCGGCTGCGGCCCGGCGACCAGGTGCGCTTCGTGGTCGAAAGCATGACGCTTTGATGGCGGCCGGCACCGGACTCACGGTCCTGCGACCGGGCATGCTGGCCTCGGTGCAGGACCTTGGCCGCCCGGGCCATCGCCACCTCGGCATCTGCCCGGGCGGAGCGCTCGACACCCTGGCGATGACGCTGGCCAATCGCCTGGTCGGCAACCCCGATGGCGCCGCCGGAATCGAGCTCACGATGGGCGGCTGCGCGATTCGCTTCGAGACCGCCACGCGGATCGCGATCACCGGCGACGATTTCGGCGCCACGCTCGACGGTGTGGCGCTGTGGCCGAACTGGAGCCTGCCGGTGGCTGCCGGGCAGGTGCTCGCGCTGGCCGGAGCCAACCGATCACCGCTCAAGGCGGGGCTGAGGACCTGGCTGGCGGTGGCGGGTGGCATCGACGTGCCGGTGATCCTCGGTTCGCGCAGCACCGACCTCAAGGCCGGGTTCGGCGGCCTCCAGGGGCGGGCGCTGAAGAAGGGCGACAAGCTGATGCTCGGCGCCTCGGCACTCGATGCGCAGCAGCTGGCGCGCAGCCCCTTCGGTGTCCGCGGCCCTGCGCCGCGCCTGGATGGCGATCGTGCGACCTTGCTGCGCGTCATGCCGGGCCCCGAGTTCGGGCAGTTCACGATCGCCTCGCGCGAGGCGATGTGGGGCGGCTCCTGGCGAATCACGCCGCAGAGCAACCGCATGGGCAGCCGGCTCGAGGGCTTCGAGCTCAAGCGCCGGCGCGCGGTCGACATGCTGTCCTCGGGGGTGATCCCGGGCACGATCCAGGTGCCGCCCTCGGGTCAGCCGATCATCCTGATGGGCGATGCCCAGACGACGGGCGGCTATCCGCGCATCGGCGTGGTGATCCGCGCCGACCTCTGGAAGCTGGCCCAGGCCCCGCTCAATGGCCGCCTGCGCCTGCAGCAGGTGGATTCGGCCGAAGCCCTTGCTGCCTGGGACGAGCGCCGGCGCTACCTGGCGCAGGTGGCGCAAGGCCTGGGGTCCGCAGGCTGGGCCGTGCCGGCGCAGAATCCGGCCCAAGGAGAAAGCCATGCAGATTGACCTCAACGCCGACCTCGGCGAAGGATGCGCCAACGACGAGGCCTTGCTGGGCCTGGTGAGTTCGGCCAACATCGCCTGCGGCTGGCACGCCGGCGACGCCCGCACCATGCAGCAGTGCGTGCGCTGGGCGATCGCCAACGGCGTCGCGATCGGTGCCCATCCGAGCTTCCCGGACCGCGAGAACTTCGGCCGCAGCACCATGAACCTGCCGCCCGACGAGATCGTGGCCGGCGTGCTCTACCAGATCGGCGCACTGGCGGCGATCGTCAGGGCCGAGGGCGGCAAGCTGGCCCACGTCAAGCCGCATGGCGCTCTCTACAACCAGGCGGTCAAGGAGCCGGCGCTGGCCGAGGCGATCTGCGAAGCGGTGCGCCGCTTCGATCCCTCGCTGCGCTATTTCGGGCTGGCGGGCAGCGGCATGATCGGCGCCGCCGAGCGCGCCGGCCTGGTGCCGGTGGAAGAGGTCTTCGCCGACCGCGGCTACATGCCCGACGGCAGCCTGGTGCCGCGCAGCCAGCCGGGCGCCCTGATCGACGACGAAGAGGCCTCGCTGGCGCAGACCTTGTCGCTGGTGCGCGACCACCGGGTGCGTGCGATCGACGGCAGCCTGGTGGCGGTGAACGCGCAGACCGTCTGCCTGCACGGCGACGGCCCGCACGCACTGGCCTTCGCGCGCCGCATCCGCGCGCGGCTGGCGGCCGAAGGCATCGCGGTGGCGGCGACGTGAACGTCCTGCTGACAGGCTTCGAGCCCTTCGAGCAGGAGGCGGTCAATCCGTCCTGGGAAGCGGTGCGCGCGCTCGATGGCTGGCGCCCCGAGGGCGCCGTGGTGCATGTGCGCTGCATCTCGTGCGTGTTCGGTAGCGCCCTGCGCGAACTCGACGCCGCGATCGACGAACTGCAGCCGCAGCTGGTGCTGGCCGTCGGCCAGGCCGGCGGCCGCAGCGAGCTGACGCCCGAGCGGGTGGCGATCAATGTCGACGACGGCCGCATCTGCGACAACGCCGGCTGCCAGCCGATCGACACCCCGGTGGTGGCCGGCGCGCCTGCGGCCTACTTCTCGACCCTGCCGATCAAGGCCATGGTGCGCGACCTGCGCGCCGCGGGCATTCCGGCCGCGGTGTCGAACACCGCCGGCACCTTCGTCTGCAACCACCTGTTCTTCGGCCTGATGCATCGGATCGCGATCCGGCCGGTGGCAGGAATGCGCGGCGGCTTCATCCACATTCCCTATCTGCCCGAGCAGGTGGCGCAGCGGCCGGGGCTTCCGAGCATGGCGCTGGCCACCGTGGTCGCCGGGCTGCGCATCGCGATCGCCACGGCGCTCGTGGTTCGCGACGATGTACGCGAAACCGGCGGCCAGTTGCACTGACCCCCGGGTGGTCAAGGTTTCTCGACCCAGCGCTGCAGCCAGGGGCCGAGCGTCGCATTGACGAACTCGGGCCGCTCCATCGTGAGCATGTGGCCGCACTGCGCGACCCAGACCAGCTCGGCCTGCGGGATCAGCGCGGCGATTTCGCGCGAGCATTCGGGCGGCGTCAGCCGGTCGTCGTCGCCGCACATCACGAGCACCGGGCAGCGCAAGCCGGGCAGGTGGGAGCGGGCGTCGGGACGCGCCATCAGCGCCCGGTTCTGCCGCACCAGCTGCGGCGCGCCGGCGTCGAGCACCAGGTCGACGTAGCGCCGCAGCAGTGCCGCGTCGCCGGCGCGCGAACGATGGAAGGCGAAGCCGGCGTTGAGCTCGATGACGTCGCGGGCCTCGCCGTTCTCGAAGAGTTCGATGGCCGAACGCCGCAATTCATACATCTCGGGCGTCTCGGCGCGGGCATTGGTGCCGAGCAGCGCCAGGCCGGCGATGCGGCCTGGCGCCTGCCGCGCGACCTCCATCGCGACCATGCCGCCCATCGATGCGCCGCAGAGGATCAGCGGCCCGGGGTTCTCGGCCAGCACGGCGGCGGCCATGGTTTCGATGCGGTCGTGGCGCATGTGGGCGTCGGTCACGCGCACATCGAGGGCGGGGGGCAGGGCGGGCCGCTGGGCCTCCCAGAGGCGTTCGTCGCAGGCGAGGCCGGGCAGCAATACGAGACTTGGCATGTCCGGATTCTCGGCGAAGCGGGCGCCGCCGTATGCCCGGCACGCGCTGCGGGGGAGAATGGAGCCCAGCCTATGCCCAACACCACCGAACTCATCCTGATCCGCCACGGCGAGACCGACTGGAACCGCGAGTTGCGCTTCCAGGGCCACATCGACGTTCCCCTCAACGACATGGGCCACGAGCAGGCGCGCCGGCTCGGACTGCGCCTGGCCGGCGAGCCGGTGCAGCAGCTCATCAGCAGCGACCTGATGCGGGCGCAGCAGACCGCGACGCCGGCGGCGCGCCAGCTCGAGCTCGAGATCCTCACCACGGTCTCGCTGCGCGAGCAGCACTTCGGCATCGTCGAAGGCATGCGCGCCGACGAGATCCAGACCCTGCACCCGCGGGCCTGGGAGGACTGGCTGCAGTTCCGCGAGGACCATGCGATGCCCGAGGGCGAATCGCCGCGCCAGTTCCATGCCCGCATCATCGCGGCGCTGGGCCGCATCGCGACTGCACACACCGGGCAGAAGCTGCTGGTGGTCACGCATGGCGGCGTGCTCGACATGGTCTGGCGGACCGCGCGCGGACTGGGGCTCAATGGACCGCGTCAGAGCGACATCCCCAATGCCGGCTTCAACCGGATCCGCATTGCCGATGCCGCGCAGCCCGAGCAGATTGAGATCGTCGACTGGGCCGACACGCGGCACCTGGCGGACCTGCCGGCGCAGCCGACCTACGACCAGAGCCGGCACCTGAAGAAGTAGCCGTGTGAAACCCGCCGGACCGATGCCCATGGACTACGCGACCGCCCGAGAACTCGTCGCGGCGCTGCAAGCCGGAACGACCTCGGCCGTCGCCCTGCTGGAGCGATCGGTCGCGCGCATCGAGCGACTCGACCCCGCGCTCAATGCCGTGGTGGTGCGCGATTTCGAGCGCGCCCGCGAGGCGGCCCGGGCCGCCGATGCGGCGCTGGCGCGCGGTGAACGCCGCCCGCTGCTGGGCGTTCCCGTCACGGTCAAGGAAGCCTTCAACGTCGAGGGCCTGCCGACCACCTGGGGCATTCCGGGCACGGGGCAGCCGGCTGCGGCCGAAGACGCGGTGCTGGTCCGGCGCCTGAAGGCGGCCGGTGCCGTCGTTCTCGGCAAGACCAACGTCGCGATGCAACTGGCCGACTGGCAGTCCAGCAATCCGGTCTACGGCACCACGAACAATCCGTGGGACCTGGCGCGCACGCCGGGGGGCTCGTCCGGCGGCGGCGCGGCCGCGTTGGCGGCGGGCTATGTCTCGCTCGAGTTCGGCTCCGACCTGGTCGGTTCGCTGCGCGTGCCGGCCCATTTCTGCGGCGTCTTCGCGCACAAGCCCACGCACGGCCTGGTGCCGATGCGCGGCAGCGCGCCGCCGGGCACGCCGGCGCTGTCGGCGGATCCGGCGGTCGACCTCGCCGTGGTCGGCCCGATGGCGCGCAGCGCCGCCGACCTCGCGCTGGCGCTCGATGTGGTCGCCGGTCCCGACGATGCGGAAGCGATCGCCTACCGGCTGGCGCTGCCGCCCGCGCGCCACGCCGCGCTCGCCGATTTCCGCGTGCTGCTGCTCGACGAGCATCCGCTGGTGCCGACCTCGAAGGCGGTACGTTCGGCCCTGCAGCACCTCGGCGAAGCACTCGAGCGAGCCGGCTGCCGGGTCGGCCGTGGCAGCCCGCTGCTGCCGGACCTGGCGCGGGTTGCATCCTTGTGGGGCCAGCTGCTGTGGGCGCAACTGGGTGCCGACATGCCGGGCGTCGAAGCCGGCATCAGCCACCGCGACTGGATCCACGCGGACCGCGTGCGCGCCAGCATCGCGCACCGGTGGCGCGCGTTCTTCGCGCAGTGGGATGTGGTCTTGTGCCCGGTCGCGCCGACACCGGCCTTCGCCCATGACCAGGGCGAGATGGAGGCGCGGCGGCTGCGCGTCGACGACCGCGAGATCGCCTACAAGGACCAGTCCCCCTGGTCCAGTCTCGCGACGCTGACCGGCCTGCCCGCGACCGTCATGCCGATCGGGCGGAGCGACGAGGGGCTGCCGGTCGGCATGCAGATCATCGGCCCCTACCTGGAAGATCGCACGACGATCGCCTTCGCCGAGGCCGTGGAGCGCGCGCTCGGCGGATTCGTGGTGCCACGGGGCTACGATGCCTGAGGCATGCGGCCGTTCGGTAGCGCTACCGTGCGCCTAGAATCTGCAGCATGAGCAGCGAGCAGCCCCCCGCCCGACGTGCCCGCCGCGGCAGCGGTGCGGTCACGCTGCACGATGTCGCCAGGCTCGCGGGCGTGGCGCCGATCACCGCCTCGCGGGCGCTGAGCTCGCCCCGGCAGGTGTCGGCCGAGGTGCTGAAGAAAGTCACGGCCGCGGTCGAGCGCACCGGCTACGTGCGCAACGTGCTGGCCGGCGGGTTGGCGTCCACCCGCAGCCGGCTGGTCGCGGCCGTGGTGCCGACGATCGCCGGCCCGGTGTTCCTGCAGACCGTGCAATCGCTGACCCAGGCGCTGGCCGAACGCGGCTACCAGCTGATGCTGGGCCAGAGCGGCTACGTCGATTCGCGCGAGGACGCGCTGCTCGAAGCCATCATCGGCCGCCGCCCCGACGGCATCGTCCTGACCGGCATCATGCATTCACCCGAGGGGCGCAAGCGGCTGCTCGCTGCCGGCATCCCGGTGGTCGAGACCTGGGACCTGACGCCGACGCCGCTCGACATGCTGGTGGGCTTCTCGCACCCCGCCGTCGGCCGCGCGGTGGTCGAATTCCTCCATGCCCGGGGCCGGCGCCGGCTGGCGGTCGTCGCGGGCGACGACGAGCGCGCCTTCCGGCGGCTGCAGGCCTTCCAGGAAGCCGCACGCAGCACCGGGCTGCCCGAGGTGGCGGTGGTTCGGGTGCCGGCGCCGACGACGCTGAAGAGCGGCCGCACGGCGCTGGCGCAGCTGCTGCGCGACGCGCCCGGCATCGACGCCGTGTTCTGCAGTTCGGACTTGCTGGCGCTCGGCGTCATGACCGAGGCACAGGCGCGCGGCGTGGCCGTGCCCGGCCAGGTGGCGGTGGTCGGTTTCGGCGACCTCGAATTCGCCGCCGACCTGCATCCCGCACTGACGACGGTGCGCATCGACGGCACGGCCATCGGCCGCCAGGCCGCCCAGTTCATCGTCGACCGGGCGGAGGGTCGGCAAGTCGGGCCACGGGTGGTGGACATCGGCTTCTCGATCGTCGAGCGCGAGAGCGCCTGATCCGTACAAACCCCTAGTTGATTTTGATTCCTTCCTGGGACGGTAGCGCTATCATTCGTTTATCCAAGGTAGCGCTACCATTTCAAATCACTCCCAGAAGACAGACATGAAGAGATTGTTCGGCAGCTTCGCCCTCGGCCTCGCGGCCCTCGGCGCCCAGGCCCAGGACTGGCCCCAGAAACCGGTGAACCTGGTGGTTCCGTTCCCGCCCGGCGGATCGACCGACATGGTGGCGCGCGCCATCGCGCCGAAGCTCGGCGAGAAGCTGGGCCAGACCTTCCTGGTCGACAACAAGGCCGGCGCCACGGGCACCATCGGCGCCACCCAGGTCAAGCGTTCGGCCCCCGATGGCGCCACATTCCTGGTGACCTCGCTGGGACCGCTGGTGATCGCGCCGCACCTGATCAAGGGCATGCAATACGACGCGCTGAAGGACTTCGACCTGATCACGGTGGCGGTCCAGGCGCCCAACGTGCTCGTGGTGCCGGCCAAGTCGCCGCACAAGACAGTGGCCGACGTCATCGCGAACCTCAAGGCGAACCCGGGAAAGATGACCTTCGCCTCCTCGGGCAATGGCTCGAGCGACCACCTCACGGCCGAATTGTTCTGGCAGCAGACCGGCACCAGCGGCCTGCACGTGCCCTACAAGGGCGGCGCGCCGGCGATCACCGACCTGCTCGGCGGGCAGGTCGACGCTTCGTTCCAGAACGTCAACGCGGTGGTGCAGAACATCAACGCCGGCAAGCTGCGGGCGCTGGCGGTCACCGGCGACAAGCGATCGCCGGTGCTGCCCGACGTGCCCACTGCGGCCGAGGCCGGCATCAAGAACCTCGAGGTCTATTCGTGGCAGGCCATCGTCGCCCCCAAGGGGCTGCCGCCCACGGTGCGCAGCAAGGCGCATGATGCGATGGCCGCCGCGCTGAACGACCCCGCCGTGAAGCAGCAGTTCACCACCATCGGCCTCGAGGTGGTCGCCAACACGCCCGAGCAATTCGCGAAGTTCCAGCAGCAGGAGTTCGCCCGCTGGAAGAAGGTGATCGAGACGGGCAAGATCACGGTGGATTGAGCTCGCCCCCAGGTTGCCCGGCACTTCGTGTCCGGGCGCCCACCCCCGACCGGGGGCAGCACCAGCGGCCCGGCGCAGCCGGTTCCGCGGTGTTCCTGGCCTGGGTATGGATTGATCCTCGCTTGCTGAACTTTTTTGAATCTCGCCATGCCGAATGAAACCCCCCTCGTCACAGACCTGCGCGTCATCCCGGTCGCCGGCCGCGACAGCATGCTGCTCAACCTGAGCGGCGCCCACGGTCCCTTCTTCACCCGCAACATCCTGGTCCTCACGGACAACGCCGGCCGCACCGGGGTCGGCGAGGTGCCCGGCGGCGAGAAGATCCGCCAGACCCTCGAAGACGCCCGCGATCTGGTGGTCGGCCAGTCGATCGGCCACTGCCAGCGCGTGATGCAGCGGGTGCACAAGCAGTTCGCCGACCGCGACGCCGGCGGCCGCGGCCTCCAGACCTTCGACCTGCGCACCACCATCCACGCCGTGACCGCGATCGAATCGGCGCTGCTCGACCTGCTGGGCCAGCACCTGGGCGTGCCGGTCGCGGCGCTGCTCGGCGAAGGCCAGCAGCGCGATGCGGTCGAGATGCTCGGCTATCTTTTTTATGTCGGCGACCGCGACAAGAGCGATCTGCCCTACGCCCGCGAGCCCGAGGCCGACAACGACTGGTTCCGCCTGCGCCACGAGCAGGCGATGACCCCCGGGGCCATCGTCCGCCTGGCCGAGGCGGCGCGCGACAAGTACGGCTTCAACGACTTCAAGCTCAAGGGCGGCGTGCTGCGCGGCGAGGAAGAGGTGCAGGCCATCGTCGCCCTGCACGAGCGCTTCCCCGAGGCCCGCGTCACGCTCGACCCCAACGGTGGCTGGCTGCTGAAGGATGCGATCCGCCTGATGCGCGACATGCGCGGCGTGGTGGCCTATGCCGAGGATCCCTGCGGCGCCGAGGAGGGCTTCTCGGGCCGCGAGGTGATGGCCGAGTTCCGCCGCGCCACCGGCCTGCCGACCGCCACCAACATGATCGCCACCGACTGGCGCCAGATGAGCCATGCGCTGGCGCTGCAGTCGGTCGACATCCCGCTGGCCGATCCGCATTTCTGGACGATGGCCGGCTCGGTGCGCGTGGCCCAGACCTGCCGCGACTGGGGCCTGACCTGGGGCTCGCATTCGAACAACCACTTCGACGTCTCGCTGGCGATGTTCACTCAGGTCGGCGCCGCCGCCCCGGGCCGCGTGACCGCGATCGACACCCACTGGATCTGGCAGGACGGCCAGCGCCTGACCAAGGAGCCGCTGCAGATCGTCGGCGGCCAGGTGCAGGTGCCGAAGAAGCCCGGCCTGGGCGTCGAGCTCGACATGGCCGAGGTCGAGAAGGCCCACCAGCTGTACAAGCAGCACGGGCTCGGCGCGCGCGACGACGCGGTCGCGATGCAGGCCCTGATCCCCGGCTGGAAATTCGACCCCAAGCGACCGGCCTTCGATCGTTGAAAACCTTGCGGGACAGACCAAGAAACTGCGCAGCAGTTTTTGCTCTTTCCTCGACGAACTGAGACATTGCGGGACAGACCAAGAAACTGCGCAGCAGTTTTTGCTCTGTCCTCAACTGATTAAAAGGAGCCACCCATGAGAGAAAACCGCCTGCGCACGCTGTGGAAATCGGGGGGCGCCGCGGTCAACGGCTGGCTCGCGATCCCCAACGGCTTCTCGGCCGAGACCATGGCCCACCAGGGCTGGGACTCGCTGACCATCGACCTGCAGCACGGCGTGGTTGACTACCAGTCGATGATCCCGATGCTGCAGGCGATCTCGACCACCGACACGGTGCCGGTGGTGCGCGTGCCCTGGCTCGACCCGAGCGCGCTCATGAAGGCGCTCGATGCCGGTGCCTACGGCGTCATCTGCCCGATGATCAGCACGCCCGACGAGGCCGCGAAGCTGGTGGCCTATACCCACTACGCGCCGCGCGGGACGCGCAGCTTCGGGCCGATCCGGGCTTCGCTCTACGGCGGCGCCGACTATGCGCAGCATGCCAACGACACCATCGTCACCTTCGCGATGATCGAGACCGCCCAGGCGCTCGAGAACCTCGACGCGATCATGTCGGTCGAGGGGCTGGACGCGGTCTACATCGGGCCGTCGGACCTTTCGCTGGCGCTCGGCTGCCGGCCGGTGTTCGACGATGTCGACCCGCCGGCGGCGCAGGCCATCGACCACATCCTCGAGCGCGCCAAGGCGCACGGCCTGGTGGCCGGTATCCACAACGGCACGGCCGAGGGCGCGCTGGCGCGCATCGCCAAGGGCTTCCAATTCGTCACCGTGAGCTCCGATGCGCGAATGATCGCGGCCGGCTCGCAGCAGCTGCTTTCCAGGATGCGCGCCGCACCGGCCGCGCCCGGCCCCTCCACCTACTGAAAGGAAACAGAACATGAAGATCGGATTCATCGGCCTCGGCATCATGGGCGCGCCGATGGCGCAGAACCTGATGCAGGCCGGCCACGAGATGATCGTGCGCACGCGCAGCAAGGTGCCCGACGCACTCCAGGGCGCCACCGTCTGCAAGACCAACGCCGAGGTCGCGCGCGCGGCCGAGGTCGTGATCCTGATGCTGCCCGACACGCCCGACGTCGAGCAGGTGCTGTTCGGCGAGGACGGCGTGGCCTCGGGCCTGACCCGGGGCAAGACCGTGATCGACATGAGTTCGATCGCGCCGATGGAGACCAAGCGCTTCGCGAAGAAGATCAACGCGCTCGGCTGCGACTACCTCGATGCGCCGGTCTCGGGCGGCGAGGTCGGCGCCAAGGCCGCGAGCCTGACGATCATGGTGGGCGGCGACGCCGCAGTGTTCGAGCGCGCCAGGCCGCTGTTCGAGGCCATGGGCAAGAACATCACCCTGGTCGGCGGCAATGGCGACGGCCAGACCACCAAGGTGGCGAACCAGATCATCGTGGCGCTCAACATTGCGGCGGTCGGCGAGGCGCTGCTGTTCGCGAGCAAGGCCGGCGCCGATCCGGCCAAGGTGCGGCAGGCGCTGATGGGCGGCTTCGCGGCCAGCCGCATCCTCGAGGTGCATGGCGAGCGGATGATCAAGCGCACCTTCAACCCGGGCTTCCGCATCGCGCTGCACCAGAAGGACCTGAACCTGGCGCTCGCGGGCGCGAAGGAAATGGACGTGGCGCTGCCGCAGACCGCGTCCGCGGCCCAGCTGATGCAGTCCTGCGCCGCCCACGGCTGGGACCAGCTCGATCACTCGGCGCTGGTCAAGGCGCTCGAAGCCATGGCCGCGCACGAGGTGGCATAACGCGAAACACCCCCGAAGCGCCTGCGGCGCCTCCCCCTCGAGGGGGCGATACCAGCGGCCCGGCAAAGCCGGTTCCGCGGTAGCTCTGGACGTTGGCTGCGCGGGGACTTATGCGCCGTGCGTCACGCGATCGCCGAAGTCGGGCAGGCCGAGCCGGGCGTAGACCGCGGCGGCCTTCCGCCGCAGCCGCACCGACTCGGGCTGGCCGTTGAGCTGCTGCTGCAGGATGCCTTGCGCGCCGGCCAGCGAAGACTCGGTGCCGAGGCGCAGCATCGCATCGAGGTACACCTGCTCGAACAGGTCGCGCTGCGCATGGCTGCCGCCGATCTCGACCAGCCGGGGCAGGGCCAGGCCCAATCCATCGATCGCCGCCGCGAAGTCGCCGCGGGCGTGGGCGCGCAGCCCGTGCGCTGCCGGCACGCAGACGCGCTGCCAGGCGTCGCGCGTGGAAGGCGGCGCGTTCGGCGCGAAGGCCTCGATGTTGTGCAGCAGCAGGTCGGCCTCGCTGCGGCCGGCGCGGGCCAGCCCGTAGAGGTATTGCAAGTCCAGGAAGGGCAGCACATGGTCGTCGAGCCGCTGCGCCAGGTGCAGGGCCAGGTCGTGCCAGCGCTCGCCGACGTCGATGCCTGCGAGCTCGAAGCGCGCCAGCAGCGAGACCGCACCGATCTGGTCCTGCGAGTAGTCCTTGACCACGCCCCAGACCTCGCGGTCGTAGAGGGCCAGCGCCTCGTCATCGCGGCCGAGGTCGATCAGGAACAGCGCCACGTGCCACCAGTTGTGGGTGACCATGAAGGAGTTGAGTCCGACCCAGGTGTCGCTGAGGGCGCGCATGACGGCCAGCCCCTCGGCGAGTCGCCCTTCGGTCAGCATCACGTGGGCCAGCGCATGGTGGGCCCAGGGCTCCTTGCGGCGCATCATGATGGCCCGTCGCGCGCTGGCCTCGGCCTCGCGCATCAGGTGGCATTGCTCGTAGCCGAAGGCCGCCATGCCGTGCAGGTAGGGCACGTCGCCGGCGGCGGGCAGCGCCGCCAGTGCGAGCCGCAGCATGCCGGGGCAGTCGCCGGTATTGAAGCAGTGGTATTGGCCGAGCTTGAGCGAGGCCAGGTCGCGCGGATGTTCTTTGGCCTGCTCCCGGTGCAGCGCGATCGCGCGCGCGATGTCGCCGGCGGCCCAGGCCGCGATGGCCTCGATATAGCGCTGCTCGCGCGGCGTGGCGCGCAACGCGCCGGCCTGTGCGCGCTGGAGGAAGGGGCGGGCGTTGGCCGCCGCATCCTTCGATTCGGCGAACAGGTGCAAGGTGGCGCAGTAGGCCTGCACGAGCGGGCTGGCATCTTCGGCGGCGGCCAGCGCGTCGACCGCGCGGGCCTCGCAGGAGATGAAGCCCTCGACGAAGGCATCGATCGCCGGCAGGCTCGCGGCGTCGTCGACCGTGACCGGATTGCCCAGGCTGTCGGTGAAGCTCATGGCGTTGTGCGTTTCGTCCTGCCGATCAGCCGCCCGGCGGTTCGGGCCAGGGCCGCTGCGGATCGCGGACCAGCTCGAAGGCGCGCGAGACCCTGAGCACGCCCAGGTCATCGAAGCGCTGCCCCGCGATCTGCAGGCCGATCGGCAGGCCGCCGGCGCTGTAGCCGCAGTTGATCGAGGCCGCCGGCTGCTCCGACATGTTGAAGGGCACCGTGAAGCCGATGTGCTCCAGCGGGTGCAGCGGGTCGTTGGTGGGCGAGGGCGCCTCGGCCGCGGCCGGCAGGTTCGGCGCCGTCGGCGAGATCACGTAGTCGTAGCGGGCGCAGGCCGCCACGCTGGCCACGCGCGTCGCATGGAACTGGCTGAAGGCGCGGAAGACATGCTCGCCGCCGAAGCCCTCGGCGCTCTCGGCCCACTGGCGGATGTAGGGCAGCACCTTGGCGCGCTGTTCGGGCCGCAGCGCCTTCATGTCGACCAGCGATCGCATGCGCCACAGGTGGTCCATGCCCTCGAGCATGGTCTGAGTCATGAAAGGCGGCATCGGCTCGACGATCGCGCCCGCGCGCTCGAAGAGGCGGGCCGCATGTTCGACCGCGGCGCGGATCTCGGGCGCGACCGCGAGGCCGCAGCCGGCGTCGAGCAGCAAGCCGATGCGCAGGCCACGCAGATGATCGGCGCCCACGTCGAAGCCGGACCAATCGATGTCCTGTGGCGGCAGGCTCATGCTGTCGCGCGCATCGGCGAGCGTCAGCGGCGCCATCATCAGCGCCGCATCGGCCACGGTGCGCGTCATGGGGCCCGCGGCGCGCCCCATGTAAGGTGGGTCGATCGGGATCCGGCCCAGGCTGGGCTTGAGCGTGAAGATGCCGCACCAGGCCGCCGGCAGCCGCAGCGAGCCGCCGATGTCGGTGCCGATGTGCAGCGGTCCGTAGCCCGCGGCCGCCGCGGCGCCGGCCCCGGCGCTCGATCCGCCGGGCGTGCGCGAGAGGTCCCAGGGATTGCGCGCCGGCGCATGGAAGCTCGACAGTCCCGAGGACAGCATGCCGTAGTCGGGCATGGTGGTCTTGGCCAGGATCACCGCGCCGGCTTCCTTCAGCCGCGCCGCGGGGGGCGCGTCGGCCGCGGCCGGTCGCAGCTCGGTCGCCGCGGTGCCGGCCGGCATCGGGTCGCCCCGGGTTGCGATGTTTTCCTTGATCGTGGTGGGCACGCCGTCGAGCGGGCCCATTGGCTCGCCTCGGGCCCAGCGCGCCTCGGCCGCGCGGGCCTGTTCGAGCGCGGACTCGGGACGCAGCAGCCAGGTGGCCTGAAGGTGCGGCTCCCAGCGCGCGATGTGCGCGAGCACCGACTGCGTGACTTCGACCGGCGAGAGACTCTTCTCGCGGTAGCCGGCGATCAGTTCCTGCGCCGACAGCTGGTACAGCCCGCCGGTCACGACCAGGACAGCGCCGCCAGGTCGTTGGCGAAGATCGGCATCTCCTTCCAGAGGCCCTTGACACCCTTCTTCGCGATGACCGGGAACTGCGGCTGGAACAGGAAGGCGTTGGCCGCGTCGTTGGCCAGCAGGCGCTGCGCATCGCCCAGCAGCTTGTTGCGCTCGGCCGTGTTGCCGGTCGCCTTGATCTTGTCGAACAGCGCGTTGAATTCCTTCGACTGATAGCCCCAGTAGTAGTCCGACTTGGCGTAGTTGCCGAGGTCGAAGGGCTCGACGTGCGAGACGATGCTGAGGTCGTAGTCCTTGTTGCCGTAAGTGCCGCTCAACCATTGGGCCCATTCGACGTTCTGGATCTTCACGTTGATGCCGATCTTGGCCAGCTGGGCAACGATCACCTCGCCCCCCTGGCGCGCATACGGCGGCGGCGGCAGCGTCATCGTGAGTTCAAGCGGCGTCTTCACGCCGGCCTCGGCCAGCAACTGCTTGGCCTTCTCGATGTTGAAGGGATTCACGCCCGTGGTGTCGACATAGCCCGCCGCGCCCGGCACGTAGTGGCTGCCGATGGGCACGCCGAAACCGTCGGCCGCACCCTCGATCACCGCCTTGCGATCGATCGCCATCGAGATCGCGCGCCGCACGCGCACATCGTCGAGCGGCTTGCGCTTGTTGTTGATCGCCAGGATGGTCTTGGCCCGCGAGCCCCCCAGGATCACCTGGAACTGCGGGTTGTTCTTGAACTGCGGCACCACGCGCGTGGCGATGCGCGGGAAGGCATCGACGTCCCCGGCCAGCAGCGAGGCGGCCTGGGCCGCCGGGTCGGAGATGAAGCGGAAGGTGACCTTGTTGAGCTTCGCCGCACCCGGGTTGCGGAAGCCGTCCCACTTGCTCAGCACCAGCGAGCTGCCCTTGTTCCAGCTGTCGAGCTTGTAGGGTCCGGTGCCGACCGGCTTGGTGGCGTTGGTGTCGGCGCTCTTGGGCTCGACGATGACGGCCGTCGCCTGGCCCAGCACGAAGGGCAGGTCGGGGTCGATCTCCTTGTTGATGATCACCACCGTGTAGTCGTCGATCACCTGGGTGCTGATGTTGGCGAAGGTGCGCTTGTCCTTGTTGGTGCTTTTTTCGCCGCCGGCGCGGTCGAAGGAGAACTTGACCGCSTSCGCGTTGAAGGGCTCGCCGTYMTGGAACTTSACGCCGYSGCGCAGCTTGAAGGTGTAGGTGCGCAGGTCGGGCGAGATCTCCCAGCTCTCGGCCAGCAGCGGCGAGACGCTGCCGTCGGCATTGATCTTGGTCAGGGTCTCGAGGACGTTGTACTGGACGATCTCGGCGATCGCGGCGGCGGCGCCGGCGGTCGGGTCCAGTCCCGGCGGCTCGAGCGTCATGCCGATCACCATCGAGTCCTTGCGGCCCTGCGCCAGCGCGGCTTGCGGCAGCGCGAGCGGCACGGTGGCGAGTGCGGCGGTGGTCAGGAGGGTACGGCGATTCAGCATGGTTCTGGGCTCCAGGGAAAGGCGGATGGGCAAATACAACGTTACATCATCGCGAACGGGCGCCTGCGCCGCAAGCATTTGCTCATGTGAAAGCGAGTGGTTCGGCGCGCGGCACGGCGGCCAGCAGGGCCTGGGTGTACGGATGCTTCGCGTGCGCGAACAGCCGCTGCGGCGCCCCGCGCTCGACCACGATGCCGCGGTGCAGCACGCAGACTTCGTCGCACAGGTGGTTGACCACCGCGAGGTCGTGGCTGATCAGCAGGTAGCTGATGCCGAACTGYTGCTGCAGGTCCTGCATCAGGTTGAGCACCTGGGCCTGCACCGAGACGTCGAGCGCGCTGACCGGCTCGTCGGCCACGATCAGCTTSGGCCGCGTGATCAGGGCSCGCGCGATCGCGATGCGCTGSCGCTGGCCGCCSGAGAACTCGTGCGGGTACTTGTCCATGTCGGTGCTGCGCAGGCCGACGGCGGCGAGCGACTCGGCCGCGCGCTCGCGCTGCGCCTTGCGCGGCAATTCGGCCAATGCTTCCAACGGCTCGGCGACGATCCGCGCCACGGTCTGGCGCGGATCGAGCGAACCGTAGGGATCCTGGAACACCATCTGCACATCGCGCCGCGCGGCCCGCAGTTCGTTCTTCGGCAGCGCGTGCAGGTTGCGCCCGAGCAGCCTGACGCTGCCCGAGGTCGGCCGGTCGAGCGCCATCACCAGCCGTGCGATGGTCGACTTGCCCGAGCCCGATTCGCCGACGATGCCCAGGCTCTGGCCGGGGCGGACGCTGAAGCTCACGCCGTTGAGCGCCTTGACCATCGGCGGCGGCCCGAAGAGGCGCTCGCGCGGCAGGGTGTAGTGGCGCACGAGGTCCGTGACTTCGAGCAGCGGGGCGGACTTCGGGTCGGGGTCGAAGCGATGTTCGGTCACGCTGCAGCTCCTTCCTCGGCGGCGATCTCGTCGAGCCGGATGCAGCGCACGTGGTGGTCGTGGGGCAGTCGCACGGGCGGCGGCCGGGTCGCCTGGCAGGCATCGACGGTGTAGCGGCAGCGGCCCGCGAAGGGGCAGCCCGGCGGCAGGTCGACCAGCTCGGGCACGCTGCCGCGGATGGTCGCGAGTTTGACGCCGCGCGGCGCGCCCAGCGCCGGGCGGGCCGCGAACAGGCCCTGCGTGTAGGGATGGGCGCGCTCGGCGAAGACCGCGGCGGTCGGACCGCTCTCGACCACGCTGCCGCCGTACATCACGAGCATCTTCGAGACGCTCTCGGCGATCACGCCGAGGTCGTGCGAGATCAGGATCAGCGCCATGCCGCGCTCGGCCACCAGGCCGCGGATCAGCTCGAGGATCTGCTTCTGGATCGTGACGTCGAGCGCGGTGGTCGGTTCGTCGGCGATCAGCAGGTCGGGCCCGCAGGCCAGTGCCATCGCGATGCCGATGCGTTGCCGCTGGCCGCCGGAGAACTGATGCGGATAGGCGTCCAGGCGCGATGCGGCATCGGGAATGCCGACCCGCTCGAGCAGCGCCAGCGCTTCCTTGCGCGCCTCGGTGGCCGACAGCCCGCGGTGCAGCCGCAGCGGCTCGCCGACCTGGCGCGCGATCGTGTGGACCGGGTTCAGCGCTGTCATCGGCTCCTGGAAGATCATGCCGATGCGGTCGCCGCGCAGCCGGCACATCTCGCGCTCGGGCAGGCCGACCAGCTCGGTGCCCTCGAAGCGGATGCTGCCGCTGACCTTGGCGCTGGATGGCAGCAGGCCCATCAGCGATTGCACCGTGATCGACTTGCCGCAGCCGGACTCGCCGACGATGCCCAGGGTTTCGCCGCGCTCCAGCGTGAAGCCGATGCCGCGCACCGCCTCGGCCGGGCCGCGCTGCGTCTGCAATTGGACATGGAGGTCGTTGACTTCGAGAAGGGGCATGGGGGATTCAGCGGGCGCGGGCCAGGCGGGGGTCCAGCAGATCGCGCAGGCCGTCGCCGAGCAGGTTGAGGCCCAGCACCGCCAGCGCGATCGCCATGCCGGGGAACACCGCCAGCAGGGGGGCCTGGAACATCATGGTCTGGGCTTCGCTCAGCATGCGGCCCCACGAAGGCTGCGGCGGCTGCGTGCCGAGGCCGAGGTAGGAGAGCGCCGCTTCGGCCAGGATCGCGACCGCGAAGCGGATCGTGATCTGCACGATCAGCACCGCCGAGATGTTCGGCAGCACATGCTGCATCGTGATCGAGAAGGCGCCCTTGCCGCAGGCCCGCGCCGCCGCCACGTACTCGCGCGACCAGATCGCGTTGGCGGAGGCGCGCGTGATGCGCGCGAAGGTCGGGATGTTGTAGATGCCGATGGCGATGATCGCGTTGACGATGCCGGCGCCGAACACCGCGGTCATCATGATCGCCGACAGGATCGCCGGGAAGGCCATCGTGAAGTCGGTCAGCCGCATGATCGCTTCCTCGACCCAGCCGCGCTTCGCCGCGGCCAGAAGCCCGAGCGCGGTGCCGACCGTGAGGCCGATGCCGACCGCGATGACGCCGACCAGGATCGAGGCGCGGGCGCCGACCAGCAGCAGCGTGGCGACGTCGCGGCCGAAGGTGTCGGTGCCCAGCCAATGGCTCCAGCTCGGCTTCTGCAGCTTGCTCGCCAGGTCCATCTCGTAGGGCGACCAGGGCGTCCAGACGAGCGAGACCGCCGCCGCCAGGATCAGCAACAGGCTCAGCACGGCGCCGATCGTGAAGCTGCGGTGCCGCAGGGCGCGGCGCCAGAAGCCGGGCACCTTGAAGGCGGCCGCGCTCGGCACGGCGGTGGGAAGGGCGCTCATGTCGCTGCGCTCATATGTCGGAAGCCTTGATGCGCGGGTCGATCACGGCGTACAGCACGTCGACCACGAAGTTGACGATGACGACCATCGCGGCCAGCAGCATCACGCAGTTGCGCACCACGATCAGGTCGCGGTTGCTGATGGCCTGGAAGATCAGCCGGCCGAGGCCCGGCAGGTAGAACACGTTCTCGACCACGATGGTGCCGGCCAGCAGTTCGGAGAACTGCATGCCCATCACCGTGACCACCGGAATCATCGCGTTGCGCAGCACGTGGCTCCACAGCACCGCGCGCTGCGACACGCCCTTGGCGCGCGCGGTGCGGACGAAGTCCTCGCGCATCACCTCGAGCACCGCCGAGCGCGTGATCCGCGCCAGGATCGCGGCCTGCACCACCGCCAGCGACAGGGCCGGCAGCAGCAGTGCCTTGAGCCCCGGCAGGATGCCTTCGCCCCAGCCCTCGAAGCCGCCGGCAGAGAACCACTGCAGCTGCACCGAGAAGACCAGGATCAGCAGGATCGCGAACCAGAAGTTGGGGATCGCGATGYCGACCTGCGTCAGCCCCATCAGCCCGACGTCGCCGAGCTTGTTGTGGCGGGCCGCGGCGGTCACGCCGACCGCCAGCGCCAGCACGGTGGTGAAGGCCATCGCCAGCAGGGCCAGCGGCACGGTCAGCGCGAGGCGTTCGAGGATCAGGTCGAGCACCGGCGAGCTGTAGGCGTAGCTGTCGCCGAGCTCGCCCGTCAGCAGCCCGCCGATCCAGTGCCAGTAGCGGGTCCAGGCCGGCTGGTCGAGGCCGAGCTTGGCGGCCAGCGCGGCCACCGCCTCGGGTGCGGCGTCCGGGCCCATGAGCATCTGCGCGGCATTGCCTGGCAGGATCTCGAGCACCAGGAAAACGATGACGGATGCGCCGACCAGGGTCGCGATCAGGGTCAGGAAACGCTTGAAGAGAAACAGACTCATAGGGCGGGCCGCAGCATAACCCGACACGCAACGTCCATGCCCGAGTCGATCGATAATCGACCCCATGGCTCTCATGATCACCGACGAATGCATCAACTGCGACGTCTGCGAGCCGGAGTGTCCCAACGACGCGATCTACATGGGCGCGGAGATCTACGAGATCGACCCGCACAAGTGCACCGAATGCGTGGGCCACTTCGACGAACCGCAGTGCGTGCAGGTGTGTCCGGTCGCCTGCATCCCGACCCACCCGGGTTACGTCGAAACCCGCGAGACCCTGTGGCAGAAGTTCGAGCGGCTCGCGGCAGCCAAGGCCGCCAAGGCGGCGGCGCAGGCGGATCCGGCCGCCGCCCCGGCGCCCTAGCTTTTCGGGTCGTTCGCGGCGCCCGCCTTGGGGCGCCTCTTCTTGCCCGGCGCCGACGGATCCTGCGGGCTCAGGTACTGCGGATCCTTTCTCGCCTTGCCCTTTTTCATCGCGGTGTCCCGAGGCTCCGGCGCGGCCTCTCGCGCCCGGGGCGCGTTGTCGATCAGCGCCGCTTGCCCGGGCCCCTGCGCCGCTTCGAGCCGTAGCCGATCGCGTTCCATGCGCTGCGCCTCGGCGCGGGCTTCCCGCGTCGCCCGGTCGGCTTCGCGTTTCCGTGCCGTGCTGGGGGCTTCATCGAGCGGCAGGGCCCGGCCGGCATTGCAGGGCTGGTCGGTGTAGGTATTGCCGCAGCGCCAGACGCCGCTGGCGCCTTGCGCCTGCGCGGCCCAATGAATGCAGGCGCCCGCCAGCAGCAGGCTGCCCCGGGTTGCGGATCGTGCGTGTGACAGTCTCATTCTTCTTGTCTCCCTTTTCCTTCTTCTCTCTTGCTTCCGCTAGCCCGCGGCGGGTGCACCCCCGTCGCCGGGCTCGCGCCGCGGAGGTTTGGGGCGCGGCGGCTTGCTCGTGTGAATGAGCAGGGTCGCCTTGTCCATCTCGCCGGCCACCAGGGCCGGAAAGGCGTGCAGCGTGCGCATGATCGCGTCTTCGATCGCTTCGCGTTGTTCCTTCAGCGGCTTCTTCAGCACCCAGTTCACGACCTCGGATTTCACGCCCGGGTGGCCGATGCCGAGCCGCAGCCGCCAGTAGTCGCCGGTGCCGAGCTGAGCATGGATGTCACGCAGGCCGTTGTGGCCGGCGTGGCTGCCGCCGAACTTCAGCTTGGCCTGCCCGGGCACCACATCGAGTTCGTCGTGCGCGACCAGGATCTCGTTCGGCTCGATCTTGAAGAAGCGCGCCAGCGCGGCCGTCGACTTGCCCGACAGGTTCATGAAAGTCTGTGGCTCGAGCAGCCAGATCGGCTTGCCGCCGATCTGCGTGCGCGCCACCAGCCCGTGGTAGCTGCGTTCGGGCGTGAGCGTGAGCTTCAGGTCGCGGGCCAGCGCGTCGATCCACCAGAAGCCGGCGTTGTGGCGCGTGGCTTCGTATTCAGGGCCCGGATTTCCGAGGCCGACAAACAGCTTGATCATGGGAATGGATTGTGACTTGCGCCCGACAAATGAAAACGGCCCGCACTGGGCGGGCCGTCGAAGCGATGAACGCTGCTGTCCGAAGGATTACTTCTTCTTCGCGGGCGCCTTGGCCTCGGCCTTGGCGGCCGGTGCCGCAGCACCTTCGGCCGGGGCGCCTTCGGTGCCGGCGGCCGGCTCTTCGGCGACCAGCGGCGGCACGGCCGAGACCATCACCGGGTTGACCTTGCCGTGGCTCACGAACTTCAGGCCCTTGGGCAGCTTGATGTCGTTGACGTGCACGGTGGCGTTCTTGGTCAGGCCCGACAGGTCGACTTCGATGAACTCGGGCAGGTCGGCCGGCAGGCAGCTGACTTCGATTTCGGTCATCACGTGGTTCACGAGGTTGTGGTCGAGCTTGACGGCGGTCGACTCTTCCTCACCCTTGAAGTGCAGCGGCACCTTGACCGTCATGCGGGTGCGGGCGTCGACGCGCTGGAAGTCGACGTGCTGCACGAGCTGGCGGAACGGGTGGTATTGCACGTCGCGCAGCAGCACCTTGGTGGTGGCGCCGGCGAGTTCCATCTCGAGGATCGACGAGTGGAAGGCTTCCTTCTTGAGGGCATGCCACAGCGCGTTGTGATCGAGCTCGATCAGTTGCGGCTGGCCTTCGCCACCGTAGACGATACCGGGCGTCTTGCCCGTGATGCGGAGACGGCGGCTCGCACCCGTGCCCTGCTTGGCGCGCTCAAAAGCGACGAATTTCATGGATAACTCCTGTGGAAGCCGACCGCGACCAGTGCGACTCCGGTTTCAAAATGGGCTTCCGCTGCGGGAAGCCCGGCTCTTTTCTCAGAACAGGTTTGATAGAAATCTCAGAAGAGATTTTCCTGGTCCGAGAACAAACTCATCACCGACTCGCCCTTGGCGATGCGCTGGATCGTCTCGGCGATCAGCGGCGCCACGGACAGCTGGCGGATCTTGGTGCAGCCGGTGGCGCTGTCGCTCAACGGGATCGTGTTGGTCACGACCACTTCGTCGAGCGCGCTGCCCTGGGCGATGCGTTCGATCGCGGGGCCCGAGAAGATCGGGTGCGTGCAGTAGGCATACACCTTCTTCGCGCCGCGTTCCTTCAGGACCTCGGCCGCCTTCACCAGCGTGCCGGCGGTGTCGATCATGTCGTCCATGATCACGCAGTTGCGGCCGTCGATCTCGCCGATCACGTGCATGACTTCGCTCACGTTGGCGCGCGGACGGCGCTTGTCGATGATCGCGAGGTCGCAATTCAATTGCTTGGCCAGCGCCCGGGCGCGGACCACGCCGCCGACGTCGGGCGAGACCACGATCAGGTCTTCGTAGTTCTTCTGGCGCAGGTCGCCCAAGAGCACCGGCGACGCATAGATGTTGTCGACCGGGATGTCGAAGAAGCCCTGGATCTGGTCGGCGTGCAGGTCCATGGTCAGCACGCGGGCCACGCCCACTGTTTCGAGCAGGTTGGCCACCACCTTGGCCGAGATCGGCACCCGGCTCGAGCGCGGACGGCGGTCCTGGCGCGCATAGCCGAAGTAGGGGATCACGGCACTGATGCGCTCGGCCGAAGCGCGCTTGAGCGCGTCGACCATGATGAGCAGTTCCATCAGGTTTTCGTTGGTCGGCGCGCAGGTCGACTGCACCACGAAGACATCGCGGGCGCGGACGTTCTGGTTGATCTCGACGGTGACTTCACCGTCGGAGAAGCGACCGACGCGCGCGGCGCCGAGCGAGGTGCCCAGGTGCTGCGAGATCTCGGCGGCAAGGCCCGGATTGGCGTTGCCGGTGAAAACCATGAAGTCAGGGTGTTGAACCTGCATGAGTGCGTCCCGGCAATGCGAAGTGGCTCTTTCGGGAGAGCCGCCAAAAATCTCTTGAATGAATTTGGCAGGGGAGAAAGGATTCGAACCTTTGCATGCTGGAATCAAAATCCAGTGCCTTAACCAGCTTGGCGACTCCCCTACACGGGTCGACGACCAATGTCGTCAACCGATATATGTCGCATCAGAACGCGTGAACGCCCTGACTATTTTCAGACCGCCCAACCCACGAGGGGATGAACGGCCAGGTTGCTGCACTTGCGAACCTGCCAGCCCATGGGGGCCTCGGCGAGTTCCGCGTCGTGCGGCATTGCTGCAAACACCGAACTTCCCGAACCGGTCATCCGGGCCTCGAGTCCTTGGCGRCCGAGCCATTCGATG
The DNA here is from genome assembly GCF_056405295.1 of Variovorax sp. P1_H2. Lineage (NCBI taxonomy): Bacteria > Pseudomonadati > Pseudomonadota > Betaproteobacteria > Burkholderiales > Comamonadaceae > Variovorax > Variovorax sp. P1_H2. The sequence continues at coordinate 43,058 of NZ_JBFUCJ010000011.1, forward strand.
GCTTCGGTGACCGCGGGACAAAGCCGCTGGGCAACCGGCTGCAGATCGTTGCGACCAAAGCCGAATCTTGTTTCGATTTGACCCTGGCGCGATTCGCTATGTGCAGCAAAGCCCGAGATTATAGCAGCAGGAGTTGAGCGTTGCAGATCTTCTGCTGCAAAAATCTGACGGGTATCGAGTCCATCGGGTGGTTTCGCGACCGCGAACCATCCTGGCGGCAACGCGATCGGCGTGATGATCTCGCCGATTCCTTCGACCCAGGCATTGTGCCCGCGCAGGAAGAAGGGCACGTCGGCGCCCAGGCCGAGGCCGATCCGTTCCAGCGTTGCGAGCGGCAGGTCGAGGCCCCAGAGCCGGTTCAGCGCCAGCAGGCAGGTGGCCGCGTCGGAAGATCCGCCGCCCATGCCCGCCTGCGCCGGCACCTGCTTGGCGACGCCGATGTGGGCCCCCAGGGGTGTCTTAGCGGCGGCTTGCAGCGCCTTGGCTGCGCGCACGACCAGGTCGTCGGCCGGCAGCGGCGTCGTGAGGTCCTCGCGCGTGATCGCGCCGTCGGCGCGCTTTTCGACGTGCAGCGTGTCGCACCAGTCGATCAGCATGAAGACCGACTGCAGCAGGTGGTAGCCGTCGGCCCGCCGGCCCGTGATGTGCAGGAAGAGGTTGAGCTTGGCCGGCGCCGGGAGGTCGTAGAGGGCCTTCATGCGCGCTCGAAGACGATGCGCAGGTCGGCCCGGGGCGTCGGCGACTCGCGCGTGGCCTGAAGGCGGCCGGCAGCGACCTGCGACAGGTCGGGCCGCCAGCCGGGCACCCGCTCCTCGCGGCCGGCCAGCCAGGCGAACAGGGCGGCGACCGGGATCGCCGCCCCGGTCGCGGCCTCGATCAGCGCATCGACCGAGTCGTAGCGGCGGGTCTCGCTGCCGTTGCTGAACAGGGCCTCTCCGGGCGCCCAGTGAAGCTGGGCCAGGGTGCTGCCGATCGGGCTCGTGAGGATCAGTTCGCCGGCCTGCGGCGCACCGCGCAGTTCGAACAGGGCCGAGAAGCTCTGCGTGGTCTCGCCGTCGATGCGCAGCGAAAGGCGGCCGCTCCAGGCCTCGGGGCGGGCCGCGCCGGGTGGTCCCCCGGGGCTTGCGCAACCGGCCAGCAGCAGGAGGCCGGCCGCGCCGGCCAGCAGCGCCCGGCGCCGGTTCAAAGCTTCACGTGCAGGCGCTTGAGCGTTTCCTGCAGCGTCTCGTTGTCCGCATCCGCGAGCGACGCTTCCTTCCAGATGCTCACCGCGCGGTCGCGCTGGCYGGCGGCCCACAGCACTTCGCCCAGGTGGGCGCCGATCTCGGGGTCGGGCCGGCGCTTGTAGGCGTCTTCGAGGATGCGCGTGGCCTCGGCCATGTTGCCCAGCCGGTACTCGACCCAGCCCAGGCTGTCGGCGATGAACGGATCGTCGGGCGCCAGCTGCACCGCCTTCTGGATCAGCGTGCGCGCCTCTTCGAGCCGCACCTTGCGATCGGCCAGCGAGTAGCCCAGCGCGTTGTAGGCGTTCTGGTTGTCCGGCTTGATCTCGATCACGCGGCGCAGAAGGCGTTCCATCTCGTCGAGGCGGTTGAGCTTCTCGGCCACCATCGCCTGGTCGTAGATCAGGTCGGTGTCGGTCGGCGCCGCGGCGCTGGCCTGGGCCAGCATGTCGAAGGCGGCCTGGTACTGCTTGGCGTCGCGCAGCAGCTGCACTTCGGTCAGGAACTTCTGCTTCTTCTCGTCCGCGGTGCGTTCGGGCAGGCTGCGGACCAGCTCGCGCGCTTGCGCCAGCTTGCCCTGGCGGGCCAGCAGCGCGGCGCGGCGCGCCTGTGCGCCGACCAGGTCGTCGGTGCTGTCGATGCGGGCCAGCCAGGCCTCGGCGCCGGTGAAATCCTTGCGCCGCTCGGACAGCTGCGCCATCAGCAGGTAGGCCTGCGTCAAGCCGCGCTCGCGGCTCTCGGGGTCGCGCAGCGTGGGCGCGAGCGAGATGAAGCGGTTGAGCGAGGCCTCGGCCGCCTTGTCCTGGCGCGCCTGAATCTGGAGGCTGCCGAGCAGCAGCCAGGGTTCGGGCAGTTCGGGCCGGGCCGCGGTGAGCGTCGTGAGCTCGGCCGAGGCCTCGGCGTAGCGCCGTCCCTCGACCAGCGCCCGTGCGTAGCCGACGCGCATTTCGGGCTGGGCCTTCGGTCCGGCGAGGTAGCGCTTGATGATCGGCTCGGCCAGCGGCTGGCTGGGGTCCATGATCTCGAGCGCCAGCAGCGCGGGTCCCTCGGCCGACGGGTCCAGTTGCTGGCCCTTGATGGCGGCGTCGAGTGCACCGGGGATGTCGCCGGCGGCCAGCCGCAGGCGGCCCACGGTGGCCCAGGCGGCCCCCCCGGTGGCGGGGCTTGCGAGTTCGTCGGCCAGCGCCTGTTCGACCACGGATGCCGCGAGCTTCTTGTCCGTGGCCCTGGAATAGTTGCGGGCGATCAGGGCCATCAGGAACGGGCGTTCGACCTGGGGCGTGGCGGCCATCTCGGCGCGCAGCGGCTCGACCGTCTCGGCGATGCGGTTCAGGGCGATCAGGATCTGGAGCTCGAAGCGGCGTGCATCGCGCGAATCGGGCAGCGTTTCCTTCCAGGCCCGGGCCGCCGCCAGGGCGGAATCGCCGGAGCGCGACTGCAGTGCGATCTCGACCGCGCGCTGGAACAGCTTGCCGTCGCGCGCACGACGGGCGGCGTCGAGCACCAGTCCGTAGGCCGTGCCGGGGTCGGAGCGCGCGTTGAGCTCGCCCAGCAGCACTTCGTAGAACAGCTCGGCGGTCATTGCCGACGGCTGGGCCTGCGCGCTCGCCTTGGGGGGCTCCGGTGTCTCGGGCGATCCTGCGGGCCGCGCGGGGTCGACGATGGATGCGGGGCCGGAGGGTGCGGGCGCTTCGGTCTGGCCTTGCGCCGCGAGCGCGATCAGGGCCAGGAAAGCGGCCGCCGCAAGGCGGGATCGGCGAGGCGTAAAGGTCATCGAAGCCATAATAATCCAAGCCTTTTGCGTCTTGTCGCGTGGGGTTTCAACGCCGACCTTTTTTCAAGTCAGCCCGCTCCCATGCCTGAACTCCCCGAAGTCGAAGTCACCCGCCGCGGATTCGCGGATCGCATCGCGGGCGCCCGCATCGAGGCGGTGCGGGTCGGCAAGCCGTTGCGCTGGGCGTTGGCGGTGGATCCCGTCGAACTGGTGGGGCGCACCGTGCGCGCCGTCCGCCGGCGCGGCAAGTACCTGCTGGTCGACCTCGATGCCGGATTGCTGCTGATGCACCTGGGCATGTCGGGCAGCCTGCGCTTCGACACCGCGCTGCCCGCCCCTGGGGCGCACGATCACTTCGACCTCGTCACCAGCCGCGGCACGCTGCGACTCAACGATCCGCGCCGCTTCGGTGCCGTGGTCCATGTCGAGGACGAGCGCTCGCCGCTGGCGCTCAAGCTGCTCGGCGGTCTGGGCATGGAGCCGCTCGGCGATGCCTTCGACTTCGAGGCCTTCCACGCCGGCCTGCGCCGGCGCCGCGCACCGATCAAGCAGGTGCTGCTGGCGGGCGACGTGGTGGTCGGCGTGGGCAACATCTATGCGTCCGAGGCGCTCTTTCTTGCCGGCATCCGCCCGACCCTGTCGGCCGCGCGCATCAGCCGGCCGCGTGCGCTGCGCCTGCATGCCGCGGTGCGGGACATTCTTGCGCGGGCGGTCGAGCGCGGCGGCAGCACCTTGCGGGATTTCTCGAACGTGGACGGCCAGAGCGGCTATTTCCAGCTGGAGGCCACGGTCTACGGGCGCGAGGGCGAGCCGTGTCGGGTCTGCGCGACACCGGTGCGCATGATTCGCCAGGGCCAGCGCGCAACCTATTTCTGTCCGGTGTGCCAAAAGCATTGAATCCCACCAGTGAATGGCGCCCCGAAGCGCGTGCCGATGCTATATTTTGTAAGTCGCCCTTACAAATCCTGCTTTGACCGATTCCTTCAATCAGCAATTCGACAAGCATGGCGCTTGGCGGCGCAATTTCGCGCACCGCCTCAAGTGGTTGTCCCGCTGGCTGAATGAAAACGAACTACTGAACCAGAGCGTGGCCGAACGGCTGCGCGACCTGGAATCCCAACTGCGCACCAGCAAGGTCATGGTCGCCTTCGTGGCCGAGTTCTCGCGCGGCAAATCCGAGCTGATCAACGCGATCTTCTTCGCCGGCTACGGGCGCCGGATCATGCCGGCCAGCGCGGGCCGCACCACGATGTGCCCGACCGAGCTCGGCTATGACCACACGCTGCCGCCCAGCCTGCGTCTGCTGCCGATCGAAACCCGCCTCGAGGCGCATTCGCTGGCCCATTGGCGCGACGAGCCCGAGCGCTGGATCGAGATCGCGATCAATGTCGAGAACGCCGAGGATCTGTCGCAGGCGATGAGCAAGGTCGCCGAGGTGCGCTGGGTGCCGCTCGAGGAAGCGCGCGCACTCGGCTTCTGGAGCGACGATGTCCCGGACGACAACCCGGTGCCCGATTCGGATGGCCGGGTCGAGATCCCGCGCTGGCGCCATGCGGTGCTGAACATGCCGCATCCGCTGCTGGAGCAGGGGTTGGTGATCCTCGACACGCCCGGCCTCAACGCGATCGGCGCCGAACCCGAGCTCACGGTGAGCCTGATTCCGCAGGCCCACGCGGTGGTCTTCATCCTCGGCGCCGACACCGGGGTGACCCGTTCCGACCTTTCCATCTGGCGCGAGCACCTGGTCACCGAGGGCGACCTGAGCGAAACCCGGATCGTGGTGCTCAACAAGATCGACACGATGTGGGACATCCTCAGCACGCCGGCCCAGATCGATGCCCAGATCCAGCGCCAGCGAAAGGGTGCCGCCGAACTGCTCGGCGTCCCGCTGCCGCAGGTCCTGCCGGTCTCGGCGCAGAAGGGGCTGCAGGCCAAGATCCGCCGCGACGTGCCGCTGCTCCAGGCGAGCCGGCTGCCGGCGCTCGAAGCGGTGCTCGGCGAGGGCCTGCTCGGCAAGCGCGAGACGATGCTCAGGCTCGCCGTCGATGCCGGCATCGTCGCGCTCAGGACCGAAGCCGCGCGCATCCTCAACGTGCGCCAGCGCGACCTGTCCGAGCAGGCGCTCGAACTGCAGGGCCTGCGCGGCAAGAACGGATCGGTGATCCGCCACATGCGCACGCGCATCGAGCAGGAGCAGACCGAGTTCGAGGGCAGCAACGCCCGCATCCTGGCGCTGCGCTCGGTGCAGGGCAAGCTGCTGCGCGAGGTCTATGCGGTGCTCGGCGGCACCGCGCTCAAGGCCGACATGGGCCGCCTGTCGGCGGCGCTCAAGCGGCGAGGCATCAAGTTCAGCGTGCGCAAAGTCTACGGCGAGACCTTCGAATCGCTGCGCAACAACCTGCGCGAGGTGCAGGCGACCAGCGCCGAGATCCAGTCGATGCTGCATGCGACCTTTCGCCAGCTCAATGCCGAACACGGCTTCACGCTGCAGGCGCCGCCCGAGCCCGACCTGTCGGGCTTCGAGCAGCAGCTCGACCAGATCGAACGCAGCCATGTCCACTACCTGGGCGTGGGCAACATGCTCAAGCTGGCACAGCCCGATTTCTGCGACAAGCTGGTGCGCGCGCTGGCCAGCCGGCTGCGGGTGGTCAACGAGGCAGCGATGACCGAGGTCGAGCGCTGGAGCAAAGGTGCAGGCGCCCAGCTCGATGCGCAGCTCAGGGAGCGGCGCCGCAATTTCACCAAGCGCATCGAGGCCGTCGAACGCATCCAGGGCGCGGCTGGCAGCCTCGACGAGCGCCTGGCCGAGCTGGCCGCCCAGGAGGGCCATCTGGGCGAGCTGCACCGGCGGCTGGCCGAACTCACCACCTTGCTGACCAGCAACGAAGCGCCGAACGCTCCGGTGGCACGGACCGAACTTGTTGCCTGAAAGTCCGCAGGGGCGCGCACCGGGCTTCGCAGAGCGCATCGTGGCCTGGCAGCGCAGCCACGGCCGCAGCGAACTGCCGTGGCAGAACACCCGGGACCCCTATCGCGTCTGGTTGTCCGAGGTGATGCTGCAGCAGACCCAGGTGAGCACCGTGCTCGGCTACTTCGCGCGCTTCCTGGCACGCTTCCCGTCGGTGGCCGACCTGGCGGCCGGCACCGAGGACGAGGTGTTCGGGCTCTGGAGCGGACTCGGCTACTACAGTCGCGCGCGCAACATGCATCGCTGCGCGCAGGACGTGGTGGCGCGCTTCGGCGGCGAATTCCCGCGCACGGCGGCCGAACTGCAGACACTGCCCGGGATCGGCCGCTCGACCGCGGCGGCGATCGCGGCCTTCTGCTTCGGCGAACGGGTGGCGATCCTGGACGGCAACGTCAAGCGGGTGCTGTCGCGGTTGCTGGCCTTCGACGGCGACCTGTCGTCGGCTGCCCAGGAGCGGCTGCTGTGGAACGAGGCGACCGAACTGCTGCCGCCGGCCGAGGATCGAGGCGCCATCGCCGGCTACACCCAGGGCTTGATGGACCTGGGTGCCACGGTGTGTCTGCCGCGCAAGCCCAGCTGCATGATCTGCCCGGTGAGCGACCTGTGCGCGGGCCGCCGCCAGGGGGCGCCGGAGAACTACCCGGTCAAGACCCGCAAGCTGCGGCGGACGTCGCAGTCGCTCTGGATGCTGCTGGCTCGCGACCCGGAGGGGCGCGTGTGGTTGGAGAAGCGGCCGTCGCGCGGCATCTGGGCCGGGCTCTACTGTGTGCCGATCTACGAGAGTCGCGAGGCGCTGGCGGCAACGCTCACTGCCAGGGACCTCGCCAGCGTCCACGACGAAGCCGCCTTCCTGCATGTGCTCACGCACAAGGATCTGCACCTGCATCCGGTGGCGGTCGAACGCCGCAGCACGCAGCCACTGGCCGGGACGGGGGGCTGGTTTGCCGCCGATCAGTGGACCGCGCTGGGCTTGCCGGCACCCGTGCGAAAACGGCTCGTGAGCAGCAGCTAGGCGCTGTCGAGCTCGCGGTGCCGCTTGAGCGCGGCCCAGCGGGCGCCGAAGCCGCGCGCCAGTTGCTCGACCAGGAACACCGAGCGATGCTGGCCGCCGGTGCAGCCGATGGCCACCGTGACATAGCTGCGATGGTCGCGCGCCAGGGCGTCGAGCCAGCGCTGCAGGAACTGTTCGATGTCGCCGTACATGCGGGCGACATCCTCGTGTTCGCGCAGCCACTCGATCACGGGCGCATCGCGTCCGGTCAGTGCGCGCAGCGCCGGCACGTAGTGCGGATTGGGCAGCATGCGGACGTCGAACACGAAGTCGGCGTCGAGCGGCACGCCGCGCTTGAAGGCGAAGGACTCGAACACCAGGGTCAATGCACTGTCGGGTGCCGAGATCAGCGCCTTGACGTAGCTCTGGAGCTGCGCCGGGCGGATGATGCTGGTGTCGATCACGTCGGCGCCATCGCGCAGGTCGGCGAGCAATTCCCGCTCGAGCTCGATCGCCTGCACCAGCACGCGCTGCTGTTCGGGCGCGTCGGTGCGGCCTTCCTGGCGCGACAGCGGATGGCGGCGCCGGGTTTCGGAATAGCGGCGCACCAGGGCATCGGTGGTGGCGTCGAGGAACAGCGAGCGCAGCGAAATGCCCTGCTGCCGCAGGCCCTCGAGCTGCTGCGGCACCAGGGGCAGCGAGACACCGCTGCGCACGTCCATCGCGATCGCCACCTTGGCGACATGCTGCTGCTGTTGCAGCGCGATAAAGGGCGAAAGCAGCTCGGGCGGCAGGTTGTCGACGCAGTAATAGCCCGCGTCCTCGAGCGCGTGCAGGGCGACGGACTTGCCGGAACCGGACATGCCGGTGATGAGCACGAGTTCGAGGCTCATGGCCAGGCCACCTGTGCCTTCTGGCCCAGCATTTCGCGCGCATGCGCCAGCGAGGTTCGGGAGACGCGCTCGCCGCCCAGCATCCGGGCAACCTCCTGGGCGCGGCCTTCGCCGTCGAGCACGGCGACACTGCTTTCGGTGCGGGCGGCGTCCTGGCCCTTGGCGGCGGTCTGCCGYTTGGCGACCACCAGGTGGTGGTCCGCGCAGGCCGCCACCTGCGGCAGGTGGGTCACCGCCAGCACCTGGCGATCGCGGCCGAGCTGCTTCATGAGCCGGCCGACGGTCTCGGCCACGGCACCGCCGACACCGGCATCGACCTCGTCGAAGATCAGCGTCTGGGCGGCGCCGAGCTCGCTGGTCGTGACCGCGATGGCCAGCGCGATGCGGGAGAGCTCGCCGCCGGAGGCCACCTTGCCGATCGAACGCGGCGTGCTGCCCGCATGGCCGCTGACCAGGAAGGAGATCTCTTCGAGGCCGGCCCGGCCGGGTTGCGCCAGCGGCTGCAGTGCGACCTCGAAGCGGCCGCCCTTCATGCCGAGTTCCTGCATCGCCTGCGTGACCGCCTGCGAGAGCTTGGGCGCCGCCTGCTTGCGGGCCCTGGCCACGGCCTTGGCCTCTTTCAGGTAGGCCTGCTGCGCCGACTGCTCGGTGCGCTCGAGCGCGTCGAGGTCGCTCTGCGCGTCGAGGGCCTTCAACTCGGCCTGCCAGCCGGCGAGTAAGGCCGGCAACTCGGCCGGCGGACGCCGGTAGCGGCGCGCGAGCGACATCCAGCTGCCCATGCGCTCGTCCAGTTCGGCCAGCCGCTCGGGGTCGGGGTCGGCCTGGCGCAGGTAGCTGTGCAGCGAATGCGCGGCATCCGAGGCCTGGGCCACGCTGGAGGCCAGCACCTCGCCCAGCGCCTTGAATTCCGGCTCGATGTGCTCGCAGTTCTGCAGCAGCGCGAGGGCGCGGCCGAGCGCCGCCAGGGCGCCGCTGTCGTCATCCTCGAGCGCGTTGCTGGCGCCTTCGGCGGCATCGATCAGCGCCTGGGCGTTGGAAATGCGGCTGTGGCTCGCCGACAGCTCTTCCCACTCGTCGTCGCCCGGTGCCAGCTTGGCGACCTCGGCGACCTGCCACTGGAGGCGTTCGCGTTCGCGCTGCAGGGAATCCTGGGCCGAGCGGGCGGTTTCGAGTGCCCCGATCGCCTGCCGCCAGAGCTGCCAGGCGCTCTCGAGCGCGCCGGTGTCGATGCCGGCGTAGGCATCGAGCAGGCCGCGCACGGCCTCGGGCCGGGTCAGGCTCTGCCAGGCGTGCTGGCCATGGATGTCCAGCAGGTGGTCGCCGAGCTCGCGCAACTGGGTGGCGGTGGCCGGGCTGCCGTTGATCCAGCCGCGGCTGCGGCCCTGGAGGTCGACCGTGCGGCGCAGCAGCAGGGCATCGCCGCCTTCGAAGCCGCCCTCGTCGAGCCAGCCGGCGAGGCCCGGGTCGGCATCGAACTCGGCGCTGACGTCCAGCCGCTCGGCGCCTTCGCGCACCGCGCCGGCATCGGCCCGGTTGCCCAGTGCCAGCTGCAGTGCGTCGATCAGGATCGACTTGCCGGCGCCGGTCTCGCCGGTGAGCACCGTGAAGCCGGCGGAGAAATCGAGCTCGAGCGAGCGCACGATCACGAAATCCCGCAGCGCAATGCGCCTCAACGCCATCTCAAGATCCCCCTTCGTTCCAATGCAGTTTCCTGCGCAAGGTGTCGAAATAGCTCCAGCCTCGCGGATGCAGGAAGCGCACCCGATAGTCCGAGCGGCGCACCATCACCTTGTCGCCGATGGCCAGCGTGGCCAGCGATTGCATGTCGAAATTGGCGCTGGCATCGCGCCCGCCGACCAGTTCCATCGTGACCTCGTCGGCGTCGGGCAGCAGCAGCGGCCGATTCGACAGCGTGTGCGGCGCGATCGGCACCAGCACCCAGCCGCGCACCGCGGGATGCAGCAGCGGCCCCCCGGCCGACAGCGCGTAGGCGGTCGAGCCCGTGGGCGTGGAGATGATCATGCCGTCGGCGCGCTGGTTGGCCACGAAATGGTGGCCCACCGTGACCCGCAGCTCGACCATGCCCGAAGTGGCGCCGCGGTTGACCACCACGTCGTTCATTGCCAGGGTGTCGAACACCGACTCGCCGTCGCGCACCACCCGCGCCTTCATCAGCGTGCGCAGGTCTTCCTCGTAGTCGCCGGCCAGCATCGGGATCAGCGTCGCCTGGTAGTTGTCGAGCGAGATGTCGGTGATGAAGCCGAGCCGGCCGCGGTTGATGCCGATCAGCGGCACGTCGTGCGGCGCCAGCTGGCGGCCGATGCCGAGCATGGTGCCGTCGCCGCCGACCACCAGGCCGAGGTCGCACTGCTGGCCGATTTCCTCCACCGTCAGTGCGGGATAGGGGCCGGATTCGACCGAGTCCGACTGCGACTTCTCGACGAAGACCTTGCAGCCCTGCGATTCGAGGAAGGCGCCGATGCCCTCCATGACGTTGTCATGCGCGCCGCATTGCGCCCGGGCGCCGGAGGCCTGGTATTTACCGATCAGTGCGACATGCCGAAAGCGGGAGCTCATTCACAAATTACAACATTAAAATCATTCGATGCTGGACGACCGTGCCAAGTTGCTGCTGAAGACTCTCGTCGAGCGCTACATCGCCGACGGGCAGCCCGTGGGGTCGCGCACGCTTTCCCGCGCGCCGGGGCTGGACCTGTCCCCCGCGACCATCCGCAACGTGATGTCCGACCTCGAGGTGCTCGGGCTGATCGCAAGCCCCCACACCTCCGCAGGCCGCATTCCGACCGCACGGGGTTACCGCCTCTTCGTCGACACCATGCTGACCGCGCAGCGCGAGCAGTTCGCGTCGGCGCCGAGCCTGGCGGCCGACCAGCCGCAGAAGGTGATCGCGAACGCCGCCAACCTGCTGTCGAACCTGTCGCAGTTCGTGGGCGTGGTGATGGCGCCGCGGCGCGCCTCGGTGTTCCGGCAGATCGAGTTCCTGCGGCTGTCCGACCGTCGGTTGCTGGTGATCATCGTCGCGCCCGACGGCGACGTGCAGAACCGCGTGATCTTCCCCGAGGTCGACTACACGCAGTCGCAGCTGGTCGAGGCCTCCAACTACATCAACACCCATTTCGCCGGCCTCTCGATCGAGCAGGTGCGCGACCGGCTGCAGTCCGAGGTCGAGCAGCTGCGCGGCGAGATCGCGGCGCTGATGCAGGCTGCCGTGCAGGTCAGCTCCGAGGTCATGACCGAGGCCCAGGACGAGGTCGTGATCGCGGGCGAGCGCAACCTGCTCGCGGTCACCGACTTTTCCAGCGACATGGGGCACCTGCGGCGCGCCTTCGAGTTGTTCGAGCACAAGACGCAGCTGATGCGCCTGCTCGACGTCTCGAGCCAGGCCGAGGGCGTGCGCATCTTCATCGGCGGCGAGAGCCAGGTGGTGCCCTTCGACGACCTGTCGATCGTCAGCGCGAACTACGAGGTCGACGGAAAGGTTGTCGGCACACTGGGCGTCATCGGCCCGACCCGCATGCCCTACGAACGCATGATCCAGATCGTCGACATCACGTCGAAGCTGGTCACCAACGCGCTGAGCCACCGCAAGTAGAGAAGGGCGCCGCGCCCTACTAGAATTGGTGCCACGTGGGCCGTTAGCTCAGTTGGTTAGAGCAGCGGACTCATAATCCGTTGGTCGCTGGTTCAAGCCCAGCACGGCCTACCAAAAGCATCCGCCGGAGACTCGGGTCTGCTTCCGCGAAGCTTCTTTTGCAAGTCAAGAATCGAAGCGTGGACAGATGGCTGAAATGGATGCTATAATCGCAAGCTGTGCGGCTGTAGCTCAGTTGGATAGAGTACTTGGCTACGAACCAAGGGGTCGTGGGTTCAATTCCTGCCAGCCGCACCACTCTCTCGAATGGCCTAGAGGATTTTTCTCCTCTAGGCCATTTTCTTTTGGGGGACTTTCAGGGGAGTCGATCCTTCCCTCCGCCTGCTCGAGCCGCAAGGACCACCGGATGAACATGAAGTTTTTGCCATCCTGACGACGTAGGACGACACTCCCTCGCGCGTCGGCGCCCCGCGACGACAGCGAATTCGAGGAGAACGCCAGCATGCGTATCGTCAATGACAGCGAACATTGCCGCCGCTGGTGGGTCGGCTCCAGGGCGGGAGACGCCGTCCGACAGACGCTCGATGCGAACGCCGATGGTGTCGTCTCCCTCGACGACTTCGTCACCTGGGCGGTGTACGTCTTCCATCTTCGCGCCTACACGGGCATGGTCATCGTCGACAGCTTTCCGCTGGTCGCGGAATTCTTCAAGGTCGACTGCAGGACCGGGTTCGGCTGGGGCGGCACGCTCGTCAGCTTGATCGCCTGGGTCTTCCTGGCCACCAGCATGGCCGCGTCTTCGAAATCCGCCACCAAGACTTAGGGCGGGCGCATGTCGCGCGGCCGAGTCACACCGGCCGGATGGCTTATTGGCCGCCTCGACGGCCGCAGCCAGAATTCCATGAATGGAGACGATGGGAGACGAAGAACTCGCCGCGGCTGCGTATGTGCTGCGAAAGCGGGCCGAGCTTGGCGACCCGGATGCCTTGAAGCAGGCGCAACGCATGGAGGCGGAGCTGCGCAGGCGCCTGGGTTCCACACCGTCCGATCGCACCCCGCTCGAGCCCAAAGGCAGGCCTGCGCGGCCTTGGTGGCGGTTCTGGTAGCTGGAGCGTGCGCAGGACGTGCGGTTTCTTGCCGTTCTCGCCCCACCGAGGTGCCGGTGCCGGCGAAGAACTGAGCGCTTTCCGTTATCTTCGGCTCGTCAGGGGCAAGCGCTCCGGGGAGCCGAGATGTTTTCGCATGTCTTCGTGAGCGTGAGCGACTTCGAGCGCGCACTGCTTTTCTATCAGCCGGTGATGCAGGGCCTGGGCCTCGAGCTTCGCTTCTGCGAGCGAGACAAGCCCTGGGCCGGCTGGCACGGAACCGGCCGCACGCGGCCCTTCTTCGTGGTCTGCGAGCCGCACAACGGCCTGCCGCATGCGCCCGGCAACGGCCAGATGGTGGCCTTCGCCGCGGCCGACCGGGCCATGGTGCGCACGGTGCACCGCGTCGCGCTCGCCCAGGGCGGCAGTTGCGAAGGCGCACCCGGCTTGAGGGCCCAGTACCACCCGCACTACTACGGCGCCTACTTCCGGGATCCCGACGGCAACAAGTTCTGCGTCGCCTGCCATGCCCCGGAGCCCGAGGGGGACTGCATGACCCTGGTCGCCCCGTACCTCGATGATGTCCACCGAGCGCAGGTGATCCGTCTCTGGGAGACCGCATTCCGCTACGGCACGGCGCACAACGCGCCCGCCCTCGGCATCGACAAGAAGCTGGCGGTCGCCGATGGTCTTTTCTTCGTCGCTCTGGCGCAGGGCTCGGTGGTCGGCACCGTGCTGGCAGGCTACGACGGACACCGGGGCTGGCTGTACTCCGTCGCCGTGGATCCGGGGCATCGGTCGCGGGGCATCGGCACGGCCTTGGTCGCGCACGCGGAGCGCGCCCTGGCGGATCGGGGTTGCATGAAGATCAACCTGCAGATTGCGCCCGGCAACGAGTCGGTGGCGGCCTTCTACGAAGCGCTTGGCTACGTGGTCGAGCCGCGCGTCAGCATGGGCAAGCGCATCGTCGCCAACATCCCGGGCGGTTCGTGAGCCCATGCGGGGGCGGCCCCATCAACACTACCGCCGGCGGGGCCGCCAGTGACGGCGGACCGCCCGCCGCCCATAATCGCAATCCGGCCAAGCCAGGGGCCCCTGTCGAATCCTGGCGTTCATTGGGGCGACCACGATGAGCTTTTTGCACATGTTCCTGCCGGCCTCCGAGCCCGCGCGCAGCGAGGCCCTGGCCCTGCTGAAGAAGAAGCACCACGTGCCGAGGCACCTCGTCCGGGGCGTCGTGCCCAAGAAGGCGTCGGCCCTCGCGACGGAGCCCGTGCAAGTCCAGCAGCAGACCTTCGGTGCATCCGGCCCCTTGCCGTCCGACGCGCAAGTGCAGGTCGGCTGAGCGCCGCGCCTGACCCAGGCTCTCCCAGTTCCGATCCGGCAGCAGGCCTTCGCGGTCCGCGCGCCGGCGCAGCCGTGGGCTGCCGCGCCGGGCAATCAAGGGTAAAGCCGGCTTTCCATTCGTCCGAACACCGGTATCTTTTGTATCCAGTGGCATCCGAGTGTCCCGCTCGGGTTGGGTTCCACTGTGCAAGGAGTCGGAAATCGCCTCGCCTGCCCCCCGTGCCGATCTGCTGCGCGTCGAAGGCGTCACCGTGCGCTTTGGGGGAATCACGGCGCTCGACAAGGTGTCGTTCGCGGTGCCCGAGGGTTTCATCGTCGGCCTGATCGGTCCGAACGGTGCCGGCAAGACCACGCTCTTCAACTGCCTGTCGCGGCTCTATGCCTTCAGCGAGGGCCGCATCTCGTTCGAGGGCCGCTCGCTGGTCGAGACGCCGGCGCACGGCGTCGCGGCGATGGGCATCGGCCGCACCTTCCAGAACCTGGCGCTGTTCCGGACCATGACCGTGCGGCAGAACATCCTGCTCGGCGGCCATTGCCGCACCCGCAGCGGCTTCCTCGCCAATGCCCTGCGGCTGCCGGGGGTGCGGCGCGAAGAGCAGGTGCTCGAAGCGCACGCCGACCAGCTGGTCGACCTGCTCGGCCTCGGCGCCGTGGCCGCCACCCGCGTGATGGACCTTCCCTTCGGCACCCAGAAGCGCGTCGAGCTGGCGCGGGCGCTGGCGAGCCGGCCGAAGCTGCTGCTGCTCGACGAGCCGGCCGGCGGCCTGAACCATGAGGAAGTCGGCAAGCTGATGGACCTGCTGCGCCAGGTGCGCGAGCGGCTCCGGCTCACGATGCTGCTGGTCGAGCACCACATGAATCTCGTGATGCGGGTCTCCGACCAGGTGGTGGCGCTGGACTTCGGCCGCGTCATCGCCGACGGCTCGCCGGCCGAGGTGCAGGCCAACGCCGAAGTGATCCGCGCCTACCTGGGAGACCCGGACTGATGGCCCGCCTGCTCGACGTCCGCGGCCTGCGCGCGCAGTACGGCGCGAGCAAGGTGCTGCACGGCATCGACTTCGGCGTCGAGGAGGGCGGCATCACGACCATCCTCGGTGCCAACGGCGCCGGCAAGACGACCACCCTGCGGGCGGTCTGCGGCATGGTCAGGACCGAGGGCGAGATCGCCTTCGCGGGCCAGCGCATCGAGGGCCGCGCGACCGAGTCCATCGTCCGGCTCGGCGTCGCCCACGTGCCGGACGGGCGCGGCACCTTCGTCGCGCTGAGCGTCGAGGAGAACCTGCGCCTGGGCGCCTACACCCGCCGCGACAAGGCCGAGGTAGCGGCCGATTTCGAGCGCGTCTACAACCACTTCCCGCGGCTGCGCGAGCGCCGGTACCAGCAGGCCGGCACGCTGTCGGGCGGCGAGCAGCAGATGCTGGCGGTGTCGCGCGCCCTGATGCTGCGGCCGCGGCTGCTGCTGCTCGACGAGCCCTCCTTCGGCCTGGCGCCGCGCATCGTGCAGGAGCTGTTCGAGATCCTGCGCGAGATCAACGCCAGGGAGCGCGTGAGCATGCTGTTGGTGGAGCAGAACGCGGCACTGGCGCTGCGGCTGGCCGACCACGCCTATCTGCTCGAAACCGGCCGCGTGGTGATCTCCGGCCGCGCCGAGACCGTTCGCGACGACGAAGCGGTGCGGCGTTCGTACCTCGGCTATTGACATGAAACACCCCCGAAGCGCCTGCGGCGCCTCCCCCTCAAGGGGGCGATACCAGCGGCCCGGCGAAGCCGGTTCCGCGGTATCCCTGGTGGTCCTGAGTTGCGCCGGTCTCATGCGATCGCGGGCGGAGACCTGACATGAATCTGTTTCTGCACCAGGTGCTCTCCGGCCTCGCCACCGGCGGGATCTATGCCAGCGTGGCGCTGGCGCTGGTGATGATCTACCAGGCCACGCACCTGGTGAACTTCGCGCAGGGCGAGCTCGCGATGTTCTCCACCTACATCGCCTGGAGCCTGATGCAGGCCGGCCTGCCCTACTGGGCCGCGTTCTTCGTCACGGTGGCGATCGCCTTCGCCCTCGGCGTGCTGATCGAGCGCATCGTCGTGCGGCCGGTCGAGAACGCGCCGATCCTCGCGGTGGTCATCGTCTTCATCGGCCTGCTCGTCATCCTCAACAGCCTCGCGGGCTGGATCTTCAGCTACACGATCAAGCCCTTCCCGAGCCCGTTCCCGGCCGAGCCGCTGTTCGGCAATCGCTTCATGTCCTCGCACGAGCTGGGCTCGATCGGCATCACGCTGGCGGTGCTGGCGATGGTGTTCGTGTTCTTCCGCTACACGCCGCTGGGCCTGGCGATGCGCGCGGCGGCGCAGAACCCGGTCTCGAGCCGGCTGGTGGGCATCCGGGTCGGCTGGATGCTGGCCCTCGGCTGGGGCCTGGCGGCGGCGATCGGCGCCATCGCCGGCATCATGGTCGCGCCCGCCGTGTTCCTCGAGCCGAACATGATGGCCGGCATCCTGCTGTATGCCTTCGCCGCCGCCCTGCTCGGCGGCATCGACAGCCCGGGCGGCGCGGTGCTCGGCGGCTTCATCGTCGGCGTGCTCGAGAACCTGGTCGGCGCGGTGCTGGGCACCGAGCTCAAGCTCACAGTCGCGCTGGTGCTGATCGTCGGCGTGCTGGTGATCCGGCCCTCGGGCCTGTTCGGGAAGGTCAGCGTCACGCGGGTCTGAGCCATGAAGCAGCCACCCACCCCGACCCGCACAGCGCCGAGCAGGGCCCAACTGGCAGGCCTGCTGCTGCTGGTCGTGCTGGCCTGCGCGCTGCCCTTCGTGGTCAGCAACTACCGGGTGTTCCAGTTCACGCTGGCGCTGGTCTACGCCATCGCCCTGCTCGGGCTCAACATGCTGACCGGCTACAACGGCCAGATCTCGCTCGGCCACGGCGCCTTCTACGCCATCGGCGCCTATGTGGCGGCGATCCTCATGGACCAGTTCGGCGTGCCCTACTGGCTCACGGTGCCGGCCGCCGGCGCGGTCTGCCTGCTGGCCGGTTTCCTGTTCGGCCTGCCGGCGCTGCGCCTCGAAGGGCTCTACCTCGCGCTGGCCACCTTCGCGCTCGGCGTGGCGATGCCGCAGATCCTCAAGTACAAGCACTTCGAGCACTGGACCGGCGGCGCGCAGGGCATCGTGATCGTCAAGCCCGAGGCGCCCGAATGGACCGGCCTCTCGCAGGACCAGTGGCTCTACTTCGTGGTGCTGGGGGTGCTGGTCGTGATGTTCGTCCTCGCCTGGAACCTGCTGCGCGGGCGCATCGGACGCGCGATGGTGGCGATCCGCGACCAGCCGATCGCGGCCCAGGCGATGGGGGTCGACACCGCGATGGTGAAGTCGTTGACTTTCGGCGTCTCGGCGATGTACACCGGCGTTGCGGGGGCACTGGGGGCGATCGTGGTCCAGTTCGTCGCGCCGGACTCGTTCACCATCTTCCTGTCGATCACGCTGGTGGTGGGCGTGGTGATCGGCGGCCTGGCATCGATCCAGGGCGCGATCTACGGGGCGCTGTTCATCCAGTTCATACCGAACGTCGCCGACCAGATCTCCAAGGCCGCACCGTGGGCGATCTACGGCATCTTCCTGATCGTCTTCATGTACGTGATGCCCACCGGCGTGGCCGGGCTGGTTCGCATCCTCGCCGGCCGCTTCCGGCAGCGGCGCGAGCGACAAGAGAGTTCATCGTTGACACAGAAGGAGACATCATGAAATTCAGTCCCTACCGTCGCGCCACCTTGCTCGCCGCGGCCCTGGCCGTCATCGCGGCACCGGCGCTGGCGCAGAAGAAATACGGCCCCGGCGTCACCGACACCGAGATCAAGCTCGGCCAGACCATGCCCTACAGCGGACCGGCTTCGGCCTACGGCACCATCGGCAAGCTCGAGCAGGCCTATTTCAAGATGATCAACGACAACGGCGGCATCAACGGCCGGAAGATCAACCTGATCAGCCTCGACGACGGCTACAGTCCGCCGAAAGCGGTGGAGCAGGTGCGCCGGCTGGTCGAGCAGGACGAGGTGCTGGCGCTGTTCCAGACGCTGGGCACGCCGAGCAACTCGGCGATCCACAAGTACGTGAACGCGAAGAAGGTGCCGCACCTGCTGCTGGCCACCGGCGCGACCAAGTGGGCCGACCCCCAGAACTTTCCGTGGACGCTCGGCTTCAACCTGAGCTACCAGGCCGAAGGCCTGATCTACGCCAAGTACTTGATGAAGGAGAAGCCCAACGCGAAGATCGCGATCCTTTATCAGAACGACGACTACGGCAAGGACCTGCTCAAGGGCGTGAAGGACGGCCTGGGCGCGAAGGGCGCCAGGATGGTCGTCTCCGAAGCCAGCTACGAAGTGACCGACCCGACGGTCGACTCGCAGATCCTCACCTTGCAGAACTCCGGCGCCGACACCTTCATCGACATCACGACGCCGAAGTTCGCGGCCCAGGCGATCCGCAAGGCCTTCGATTCGGGCTGGAAGCCGCTGCACATCGTCAACAACGTCGCCGCCTCGGTGGGCTCGGTGCTGGCACCGGCCGGGCTCGACAAGTCGACCGGACTGCTCACGCTGCTGTACTACAAGGACCCGAACGACCCGCAGTGGAAGGACGACCCGGCGATGCTCGAGTGGCGCGCCTTCATGGGCCGCTACTACAAGGAGGGCGACCCGAAGGACGCCGCCAACCTCTACGCCTACCTGGCGGCGCAGACCATGGTGCAGATCCTCAAGCAGTGCGGCAACGATCTCACGCGCGAGAACGTGATGAAGCAGGCCGCCAACATCAAGAACCTGAGGCTGCCGCTGCTCTTGACGGGCATGTCGCTGAACACCACGCCGACCGATTTCTTCCTGGTCAAGCAGGGCCAGCTGGCGCGCTTCACGGGCTCGCAATGGCAGGTCTTCGGCGAGGTGCTGAGCACCACCGACTAGCTTTTGGCTGTGATACAAGCTTCGGAGCATGAGCAAGGCATTCACGAAGGAAAGCGACAGCGGCGACGATGACGGCGAAGGCGCCGCCCTGCCGCCGCTGCCCGCTGGCGGCAAGAACTACATGACGCCGGCCGGCTATGCGCGGCTGCGCGCCGAACTGCTCGACCTGATGGACAACGAGCGGCCGAAGGTGGTCGAGGCGGTGCATTGGGCGGCCAAGAACGGCGACCGCTCCGAGAACGGCGACTACCTCTACGGCAAGAAGCGGCTGCGCGAGATCGACCGCCGGATCCGCTTCCTGACCAAGCGGCTCGAGGTGGCGGAGCTGACCGACCCGACGGTGCACCACGGCCGCGACCAGGTGTTCTTCGGCGCCACCGTGCGCTACGCCGACGAGGAAGGCGAGGAGCGCGAAGTCACCATCCTCGGCATCGACGAGGCGAACAGCGCCCAGGCGCAGGTCAGCTGGATCTCGCCGATCGCGCGGGCGCTGCTGAAGGCCAGGGAAGGCGATGTGGTCAGGCTCGCGACGCCCGGTGGCGTGCACGAGATCGAGGTGCTGTCGGTCAGCTACCCGGCGCCGACTTGAATATTCAGGGCGCCGGAACCGTCCGCGCCGCGGCCAGCACCGAAGACGTCCGCCGCACCGCCCGCAGCACCGCATCGAGGTGCGTGCGGTCGCGCACTGCGATCACGAAGCGCAGGTCGGTCGAATCCTGCGGCGTCTCGTCGGCCATCTCGACGTGCGTGATGTCGGCTTCGGCATCGGCGAGCGTCGCAGCTACGCGCGCCAGCACGCCCTTGTCGTTGCGCACCGTGATGACCACGCCGGTCTCGAAGGTGCGCACCGGTTCGTCGGCCCATTCGACCGCGAAGAAACGCTCGCTGTCCTTGTAGCGCAACCGCTGGCCGACGCCGCATTCCTCGGTGTGGACCACCAGCCCCTCGCCGTGGCCGAGGTAGCCGACGATGCCGTCGCCCGGAATCGGCCGGCAGCAGAGCGCAAAGCGCACCGACGAGTTCTCGCTGCCGTCCAGCGTGACCGCGCCCTGCGACACGGCCTCGTGCGCGGTGAAGCGCTCGCGGCTCAGCATCAGCGCGTCGGGCTTCTCGCCGCGCTCGGCCAGGAGCGCCATCAGCCGCTTGGCCACGATGCTGGCGATACGCTTGCCCAGGCCGATGTCGGTCAGCAGCTCGGAGCGGGTCCGGTTGCCGGTGAAGCGCAGCAGCTTTTCCCATAGCGGCTGGTGCTCGGCGTCGTCCTCGGGCAGCTTGCCCAGGCCTTCGGCGCGCAGCGCCTGCGCCAGCAATTTCTCGCCCAGGCCTTCGGATTCGGCATGCGCCAGGGTCTTCAGGTAGTGGCGGATCTTGGAGCGGGCGCGGCCGGTGCGCACGAAGCCGAGCCAGGCCGGGTTGGGCGTCGACACCGGCGCCGTGATGATCTCGACCACGTCGCCGTTCTTGAGCTCGGTGCGCAGCGGCACCTGGTCGCCGTTGATGCGCGCCGCCGAGGTGTGGTCGCCGATGTTGCTGTGGATCGCGTAGGCGAAGTCGACCACGGTCGCGCCGCGCGGCAGCGCCATGATCTGGCTCTTGGGCGTGAAGACGTAGACCGCGTCGGGGAACAGGTCGACCTTGACGTGGTCCCAGAACTCGGCGGCGTCGCGGGTCTCGTCCTGGATGTCGAGCAGCGACTGCAGCCACTTGGCGCCCAGCCGCTCGCTGGTCGCCGCCGTGGGCTCGGCCGCCTTGTAGAGCCAGTGGGCCGCGACGCCCGACTCGGCCACCACGTGCATGGCCTCCGTTCGCAGCTGGAACTCGACGTTGACGCCCGAAGGGCCCACCAGCGTGGTGTGCAGCGACTGGTAGCCGTTGAGCTTGGCGATCGCGATGTGGTCCTTGAACTTGCCCGGCAGCGGCTTGTACATCTGGTGCAGGATGCCGAGCCCGGTGTAGCAGGAGATCACGGTCGGAACGATCAGCCGGAAGCCGTAGATGTCGGTCACCTGGGCGAAGCTCAGGTGCTTCTCGTCCATCTTGCGGTAGATGGAATAGAGGGTCTTCTCGCGGCCGGCGATGCGCACGTTCATGCCGGCGGCGGCGAAGGAAGTCTCGACTTCCTGCTGCACCTTCTGGATCAGGTCGCGGCGCCGGCCGCGCGCCTTGGCGACCGCTTTCGACAGCACCGAATAGCGCCAGGGCCGCAGGTGCCGGAACGACAGGTCCTGCAGCTCGCGGTAGGTCTGGTTGAGGCCCAGCCGGTGCGCGATCGGGGCGTAGATGTCGAGCGTCTCGCTGGAGATGCGGGCCCATTTCTCGCGCGGCGCGTCGTCCAGCGTGCGCATGTTGTGGGTGCGGTCGGCCAGCTTGACCAGGATCACCCGGACATCACGCGCCATCGCCAGCAGCATCTTGCGGAAGGACTCGGCCTGGTTCTCCTCGCGGGTGTTGAAGCGCAGCTTGTCCAGCTTGGTGAGGCCGTCGACCAGTTCGGCCACCGGGGCGCCGAAGCGCTCGATCAGCTCGGACTTGGTGACGCCGCAGTCCTCGATCGCGTCGTGCAGCAGGGCCGCCATCAGCGCCTGGGCGTCGAGCTTCCATTCGGCGCACTGCGCCGCCACCGCGATCGGGTGGGTGATGTAGGGCTCGCCGCTGTTGCGCAACTGTCCCAGGTGGGCCTCGTCGGCGAAACGGTAGGCGCGACGAATCTGCTCGATGTCTTCGGGGCCCAGGTAGTCGAGCCGGTCGGTCAGGGCCGCGAAACTGGCGGCGRCCGCGTTCAGCGCTGCGGGACTCGGCCGCAGGGCAGGGGGTGCCCCGGTCTGGGGCTTGACGACCGCGCTCATGGGTACCACTTTAGCTTGGCCGCCGAATCGTCGCATTCGGGCACAAAAAAAGCACCGCGTACGGTGCTTCCTTGTTGCATGTGAGCATCAACTTCTCAGCCGGGGACCTTCTTGAGCATCTCGAGGCCGATCTTGCCTTCGGCGATTTCGCGCAGCGCGGTCACGGCCGGCTTGTTCTTGCTTTCGATCTTCGGGGCGTGGCCCTGGCTCAGCATGCGCGCGCGGTAGGTGGCGGCCAGCACGAGCTGGAAGCGATTCGGGATGTGAACGAGGCAATCTTCGACGGTGATGCGGGCCATGAGGATCTTTCGGTGGGCGGACGAGGGGTCGTTTCAGGGAATGTTCAGCGCGGCGAAGGTGTCGGCGCGTGCGCGGCGCTGTGCGGAATAGCGTAGCCGCTGAGCGTGGACGATCGCCTTCAGGTCGAAAAGTGCGCGCTCAAATACCTCGTTGATTATAACGAAGTCGAATTCCCCTGCGCGCGCCATCTCTTCGGCGGCGTTCTGGAGGCGCAGTTCGATGATCGAGGCGCTGTCCTCGCCGCGCCGCTCGAGCCGCGAGCGCAGTTCTTCCCAGCTCGGCGGCAGGATGAAGATCATGACCGCGTTCGAGAAGGTCTTGCGGATCTGCAGCGCGCCCTGGAAGTCGATCTCGAGGATCACGTCGGCGCCCTGGGCGATGCGCTCCTCGATCGCCTTCTTGGAGGTGCCGTAGCGCTGGCCGTGCACGTGGGCCCATTCGACGAAGGCTTCGGCCTCGACCATGGCGTCGAACTCGGGGTGCGAGGCGAAAAAGTACTCGCGGCCGTGCTTTTCCTGGCCGCGGGGCGGGCGTGTGGTGTGCGAGACCGAGGGCTGCACGGCCGAGTCGAGCTCCATCAGGGCCTTGACCAGGCTCGATTTGCCGGCGCCGCTGGGTGCAGCGACCACGAAGATGTTGYCGGGGTAGTCCATTCGCTGGTGTTCTGTGTTCGATTACGGTTGGCTGCGCTGTCGGGCGACGGCATGCGATCAAGGCAGGCGAGCGAACCAGCGGCGGTGCGATCCTCGGCATTTTATCAGCCGGGCTCCAGTGCCCGCCGGCCCCGGGGTCGACCGCAGAAAATGCAACACTCGACCCGCCCACCACCTCGTCCCCGGTTTTCTGGAGATCCATGCCCCGCTTCATTCACACCGCAGATTGGCAGATCGGGCGCCAGTTCGCTTCTTTCGACCCCGAACATGCGCCGATCCTCGCGGAGGCGCGCATTGCCGCGGTCGAACGCCTGGCCGCGCTGGCGGCCGAGCACCGGGTCGACGCGGTGCTGGTCGCCGGCGACGTGTTCGACGCCCAGACGGTGTCGGAGCGCACCGTGCGCCGCCTGTTCAATGCGCTGGCGGGCTACGCCGGCCCCTGGCTGATGATTCCCGGCAACCATGACGCCGCCCTGGCCGAAAGCGTCTGGACCCGCGCCCAGCGCCTGGGCGCCGTGCCGCCCAACGCCCATCTGTTGCTGGCGCCCGAGCTCCGGCTTTTCGAGGCGCAGGGCTTCGCGGTGCTGCCGGCCCCGCTGACGCAGCGCCACACCTACAACGACCTGACGGCCTGGTTCGACGGCGCCGAGACGCCGGCCGGCCTGCTGCGCATCGGCCTCGGGCACGGCAGCGTGCAGGGCATCCTGGCCGAAGGCATCGATTCGGCGAACCCGCTGGCGCCCGATCGCGCCGCCAGCGCGCGGCTCGACTACTTGGCCCTGGGCGACTGGCACGGCTGCAAGCGCATCGACGCCCGCACCTGGTACGCCGGCACGCCCGAGCCCGACCGCTTCAAGGCGAACGACGCCGGCCAGGCGCTGCTGGTGGAGATCACGGCGCCGGGCGCCGAGCCGCGGGTGACGCCGCTGGCCGTCGGCCAGTTCCGCTGGCACCTGCTGGGCGCCCGTTTGCATGTCGCGAGCGATCTCGATGCCTTGCTGGCGCAACTCGCGGAGCTCGGCGCCCAGGAGGTGGTCGACCTGCGCGTGCAGGGCCGCATCGACCTGGCAGGGCGGCAGCGGCTGCAGGCCGCGGTCGGCAGCGCCGAGGCGCGGGCGCGCCACCTGCAGGCCGACCTGTCGGCGCTGCAGCTGGTGCCGACCGACGAGGACATCGCCGGCCTGCAGGCCGACGGCTACCTGGGCGAGGTGATCGCCGAGCTGCGCGAAGCCCAGGGCGGCACCGACCCGCAGGCGCAGGTCGCGCAGGACGCGCTCGCCCTGCTGGCCACCGCGCTGGTGCAGCGCGCGCCGGCGGCGGCCATCGTCCCGCTGGAGGCAGCGGCGGCATGAGCCTTCAGATCACCCGACTGCGCGTCGAGCAGCTGCGTCGTTTCCGCCAGCCGCTGGAGCTGCGCGGCTTCGAACCCGGGCTCAACATCCTCGCGGCCCCCAACGAGGCCGGCAAGAGCACGCTGGTGCGCGCCATCCGCGCCGCCTTCTTCGAGCGCCACCGCTCCACCGTGGTCGACGACCTGCGGCCCTGGGGCGAGGGCAGCAGCGCGGCGCCGCAAGTCGAGCTCGACTTCGTGCTCGACGGCCAGCCGCACCAGCTGGTCAAGAGCTTCCTCGGCAAGAAGCGCTGCACCTTGCGCATCGGCGTGCGCACGATGGACGGCACCGAGGCCGAAGACCACCTGGCCCAGAGCCTCGGCTTCGCCTTCGCCAGCAAGGGGGCCAGCAAGCCCGAGCACTGGGGCATTCCGGGCCTGCTGTGGGTCGAGCAGGGCACCGGCCAGGAGCTGGACGTGGACCCGGCGCGCGACCATCTGCACGATGCACTGCAGGGGCAGGTCGGCGCCGCTGCGGGCGCGCTGGCGGCCACCGGCGGCGATGAGCTGCTGGAGCAGTTCCGGGCTCAGCGCAATGAACTGCTGACCGGCACCGGCAAGCCGCGCGCCGCCTACCTCGAGGCGGCCGAGGCGATCGCCACCCTGCAATCGCAGGCCGATGCGCTCGACACCCAGATCRCCAGCTACCGCCAGCAGGTCGACCAGCTGGCCGCGCTGCGCCAGCAGCATCGGACCGACGAGGTGGCCCAGCCCTGGGAGGCGCTGCGCCAGGAACTGGCCGCCGCCCGCCAGCACCAGCAGGCGCTGCAGGCGAGCCAGGCGCAGCTGCAGGGCGACCGGGCCCGCCTGCTTCAACTCGAAGGCACCCGCGGCCTGCTCGCCAAGGAACTCGAAGCTCTGGTGCGGCAGCAGTCCGACGCCGCCGCCCGCGGGCAGGCCCAGGCCCAGGCCGCCGAGCAATTGCAGGCTGCCGATGCGGCTGTGGCCACGGCGCGCCAACATGCCGAAGCGGCCCGCGCGCGTGCCCACGCAGCCCGCGAGGCCTGGCGCATCGCCCGGCAGGAAGGCCAGCGCGACAGCCTGCGGCAGCAGGTGCGGCAGGCCGAGACCGAGCGCGTTCGCAGCGCGGAAGCGCTGCAGCGCGCCGAAGAAGCCCAGCAGCGCCTGGCCGCGCTGCGCGCCGGTGCCGCCGCGGCGCCCACCATCGGCAAGGCCCAGGTGCAGCGGCTGCTCGAACTCGACCGCGCCGAACGCGATGCCGCGCTGCGGCGCCAGGCGGTGGCCACGCGGCTGCAGTTCAACCTGCCCGAGGGCCAGAGGCTCGGCCTGCGCACCCAGGGCCAGAGCCTCGACCTGCAAGCCCGCGGCGAGCGGCTGCTCGATGCGCCGACCACGCTCCAGCTGCCCGGCGGCGGCGAGCTGGTCATCACGCCGGGCGGCGATGACCTGGCGCAGCTGGCCCGCAGCCATACGGAGGCGAAGCAGGGGCTGCAGGCCGGGCTGCTGGCGCTGGGCGTGGCCGACCTTGCCGAAGCGCAGGCGCGGCTCAGCGCGGTCGCCGATCGCGAAGCGCAGATGCGGCTGGCCGAGCAGGCTTTCGCGATCGTCGCGCCGAAGGGGCTGGAGCCTCTGCGCAGCGCCCAGGCCGAGGCGCAGTCGCGCATCCGCACGGCGCAGGAAGCCCTGGCCCGCCTGCCGGCGGCCCCGGCCGAGGCCGTGCTGCCGCAGGACCAGGCCGAGGCCGAACAGGACGCCGCCGCGGCCACCGAGGAGCGCACCGCCGCCGCGCTGGTCCAGGCGCAGCGCCGCCAGGCCGCGGCGCAGAGCCTGCACGACACGGCCCGGCACGAGCAGCGCGCGGCCCAGGCCGCGCTGGCCGATCCGGCGCGCACCCGGCGCCAGGCCGAGGCGCAGCAGCAGCTGCTGGCCACCGGTGCCGAGCATGCTGCGCTGGCGGCGCGGATCGAGGAGGCCGGCGCCCAGGTTCGCGAGGCCCGGCCCGACATCGTGGCCCAGGACATCGACCGCCTTCAGCGCAGCGTCGAGCAGATGACGCGCAGCCACCAGCAGCGCCGCGAGGACGTCCTGCTGCTCGAGAACACGCTGCAGCAGGCCGGCGCGCAGGGGCTGGAGGAGCAGCGCGACGCGCTGGCCGGCCGCCTTGCCCAGGCCCGCCGCCGCCATGCCGAACTGCAGCGCCGCGCCGAGGCGCTCGACCTGCTGTGCAGCATGCTCGACGCCAAGCGCCAGGCCACGCTGGCCCGCCTGCAGGCGCCGCTGCAGGAGCGGCTGCAGCACTACCTGCCGCTGCTGCTGCCCGGCGCCACGGTGCAGATCGACGCCGGCCTCGCGCCTGGCACGCTGATCCGCACGCAGGACGGCGGCGCGATCGAATCGGGCCAGGTGCAGGACCTGAGCTTCGGCGCCCGCGAGCAGCTCGGCCTGATCAGCCGCTTCGCCTACGCCGACCTGCTGCAGCAGGCCGGCCGACCGACGCTGCTGATCCTCGACGATGCGCTGGTGCACAGCGATGCGCCGCGCCTGGCCCGGATGAAGCGCGTGCTCTTCGATGCCGCGCAGCGCCACCAGGTGCTGCTGTTCACCTGCCACCCGCAGAATTGGCAGGACATGGGCGTGGCCGTGCGGCCGCTGGCCTGACACGATCCCCCATCCCCCAAGCAATGACCGACCCCGTCCTCTTCCCCGGCTTCATGGCCGTGCACAGCAACCATCCGGAAGCGCTGCGCGACCTGATGCTGGCCTGGATGGCGCGCCATCCGCTGGCGCCACTGGAGGACGAATGGGTGCTGGTGCAGAGCAACGGCGTGGCGCAGTGGCTCAAGCTGTCGCTGGCGCGCGATGCCGGGCAGGGCGGCATCGGCATCGCCGCCGCATTGCAGACCGAGCTGCCGGCCGCCTTCATCTGGCAGGCCTACCGCGCGGTGCTGGGCGTCCAGGCCGTGCCCGCGGCCTCGCCCTTCGACAAGCCCTTGCTGGTATGGCGGCTGATGCGCCTGCTGCCCGCGCTGCTCGACGAGGCGGTGTTCGCGCCGCTGCGCCGCTTCCTGGCCGACGACGCCGACCTGCGCAAGCGCCACCAGCTGGCCGAGCGCCTGGCCGACCTGTTCGACCAGTACCAGGTCTACCGGGCCGACTGGCTGGCCGGCTGGGCCGAAGGCCACGACCGGATCGTCGCCAGCCGCACCGGTGCCCAGCCGGTGCCCGACGCGCTGCGCTGGCAGCCGCGCCTGTGGCGCGCGCTGCAGGGCGACGTCGGCCCGGCCGGCGCCACCCACAGCCGTGCCGCCGTGCACCAGCGCTTCATGGCCGCGGCGACTGGCTGGCAGGGCGAGCGGCCGGCCGGACTGCCGCGGCGGCTGGTGGTGTTCGGCATCTCCTCGCTGCCGCAGCAGTCGCTCGAGGTGCTCGGTGCGCTGGCGCGCTGGATGCAGGTGCTGATGTGCGTGCACAACCCCTGCGAGCACGACTGGTCGCACATCGTGGCCGACAAGGACCTGCTGCGCGCCGAGCGGCTGCGGCAGCGCCGGCGCCCGGGCGGCGAAGGTGTCATCGCCGAGGAGAGCCTGCACCTGCACGCGCAGCCGCTGCTGGCCGCCTGGGGCAAGCAGGGCCGCGACTTCATCCGCCTGCTCGACGCCCACGATGCGCAGGAGGCCTACGCGCAGCACTTCGATGCCATCGGCCAGCGCATCGACTGCTTCGATGCCAACCCGCAGGACACGCTGCTGCGCCAGCTGCAGGACGACATCCGCGACCTGCGCCCGCTGGCCGAGACCCGCGACAAATGGCCGGCGCTCGACGCGCGGGCAGATCGCTCGATCCGCTTCCACGTCACGCACGGCCCGCAGCGCGAGGTCGAAGTGCTGCACGACCAGCTGCTGTCGGCCTTCGCGGCCGATGCCACGCTGCGTCCGCGCGACGTGATCGTGATGGTGCCCGACGTCGCCGCCTACGCGCCGCACATCCAGGCCGTGTTCGGCCTGCTGGCCGCCGACGATCCGCGCCACCTGCCCTACACCTTGGCCGACCAGGGCCAGCGTCACCACGACCCGCTGCTGGGCGCGCTCGAGAAGCTGCTGGCCCTGCCGCAGTCGCGCATCGCGGTCAGCGACCTGCTCGACTGGCTCGAGGTGCCGGCGCTGCGTGCGCGCTTCGGCATCGACGAGAACCAGCTGCCGCTGCTGCACCGCTGGATCTCGGCCGCCAACATCCGCTGGGGCCTGCATGCCGAGCAGCGCCGCGGGCTCGACCTGCCCGAGGCGCTGGCGCAGAACAGCTGGGACTTCGGGCTGCAGCGCATGCTGCTGGGCTATGCCGTGGGCAGCGGCGAGGCCTGGGAAGAGGTCGAGCCGCTCGACGAAGTGGGCGGCCTCGACGCCGCGCTGCTCGGACCGCTGGTGCAGCTGCTGGCCACCCTCGAGGCCCACTGGCGCACGCTGGCCACGCCGGCAACGCCCGCGGCCTGGGGCGAACGGCTGCGTGCGCTGCTGGCCGACTTCTTCGCCGCCGACGAGGAAAGCGACGGCTTCACGCTGAAGCGGCTCGAGATGTCGCTGCAGCAGTGGCTCGACGCCTGCGCCAATGCCGCGATGGCCGAGGAGATCCCGCTGTCGGTGGTGCGCGAACACTGGCTGGCGCAGATCGACCAGGCCAGCCTCAACCAGCCCTTCTTCGCCGGCGCCGTGACCTTCGCGACCTTGATGCCGATGCGCGCGATTCCGTTCCGCGTGGTGGCGCTGCTGGGCATGAACGACGGCGACTATCCGCGCAGCCGCGTGCCGATGGACTTCGACCTGATGGGCCACGACTACCGGCCCGGCGATCGCTCGCGGCGCGAGGACGACCGCTACCTGTTCCTCGAGGCGCTGCTGTCGGCGCGCGAGCGTCTGCACATCAGCTGGGTCGGCCGCAGCATCCTCGACCATTCGGAGCGCCCGCCCTCGGTGCTGGTGGCCCAGCTGCGCGACCACCTCGCGGCCGGCTGGCGATTGGCGGGCGACGAGCACCTGACGCAGCAGGAAGCCGCCAAGCGGCTGTTGCATGCGTTGACTGTCGAGCACCGGCTCCAGCCCTTTCACCCGGCCTACTTCACGCTTGGCGGCGATGCGCGGCTGTTCAGCCATGCGCGCGAATGGCGGTCCGGCCTGCAGGCACCACCGTCGATCGAAGCGGATGCCGGAGCACCGGCGCTGGCGCCCTGGGCCTTCGACGGCCCGCTCACGCTGCGCCTGCTGGCCGATTTTCTCAAGGACCCGGTGAAGAGCTTCTTCCGGCAGCGCCTGGGCATCCACTTCGAGGTCGACGATCCGGTCGGCGAGGACGAGGAGCCCTTCGCCATCGATGCACTGGAGAACTGGCAATTGCAGAACGAACTGATCCAGGCGCAGCGCGCGGCGCTGGAGGCCGGCGGTTCGCGCGAAGAGGCGATGGTCGCGCAGCTTGCACGCATGGCGCGGCGCGGCGAACTGCCGGCCGGCCACTTCGCCGACCTCGCCCAGGAGCGCCTGGCCGAGCCGATGGAGAAGATGTTCGCCGAGTACACGAAGGCGCTGGCCGAATGGCCCGAGGCGCTGCCCGATGCGGCGCTGGATTACCTGCCCGAGGGCCTCGCAGAGCCGCTGCGCCTGTCCGACTGGCTCGGCGGCCTGCGCGCGAATGCCGGCGGCGAGCGCTGCCGCCTGCTGCTCGACAGCGGCAGCCTGGTCAAGGAGGGCCGATACCGCCTCGACAAGCTGGTGCCCTTCTGGATCGCGCACGTGGCTGCGCACCTGGAGGGCGGTGCGCTCACCAGCCGCATCGTCAGCAAGGCCGGCAGCGTGACCCTGCATGCGCTCGACGTGGCGCAGGCGCGTGCCAGTTGGTCGGTGCTGCTGGACGCCTGGCAGCAGGGCCTTGCCCGGCCGCTGCCGATGGCGCTGCGCAGCGCCCTGGCGTGGCTGGGCAAGGGCGGTTCCGCGGCCGATCCGGCGGCCGGCGCAGCGCGCGAAGCCGCACGCGCCAGCTACGAGRACAGCGACCCGCAGTACGGCAAGTTCGGCGAACGCGACGGCAATGCCTACCTGGCCCGCGCCTATCCCGATTTCGAGGCGTTGTGGGCCGATGGCGAGTTCGC
The DNA here is from genome assembly GCF_056405295.1 of Variovorax sp. P1_H2. NCBI lineage: Bacteria > Pseudomonadati > Pseudomonadota > Betaproteobacteria > Burkholderiales > Comamonadaceae > Variovorax > Variovorax sp. P1_H2. The sequence continues at coordinate 73,184 of NZ_JBFUCJ010000011.1, forward strand.
CCGCTGGGCCCTGGCGCTGCTGAAGCCGATGAGCGATGCGGTCGGCCGGGCGCCGGCCAGGGAGGCCGCATGACCTTGCCCTCCCTGCTGGAGCCGTTGAGCTTCCCGTTGCGCGGCAGCCGGCTGATCGAGGCCAGCGCCGGCACCGGCAAGACCTTCACGATCGCCGCGCTGTATTTGCGGCTGGTGCTGGGGCACGGCGGCGCGGCCGCCTTCACGCGGCCGCTGGCGCCGCCCGAGATCCTGGTCGTCACCTTCACCGATGCCGCCACCAAGGAACTGCGCGACCGCATCCGGGCCCGGCTGGCCGAAGCGGCCGAGGCCTTCCTGGCGGATCCCGCGGCGGTGCAGCCGAAGGCGCCGGGCGAGGACCTGCTGCACGACCTGCGCGCCGACTATCCGCCCACGCAATGGCTGGCCTGCGCCCGCACCCTGCGGCTCGCGGCCGAGTGGATGGACGAGGCCGCGGTGTCCACCATCCACGGCTGGTGCAACCGCATGCTGCGCGAGCATGCCTTCGACAGCGGCAGCCTGTTCACGCAGACGCTGGAGACCGATCAGCGCGAGCTGCAGGCCGAGGTCGTGCGCGACTACTGGCGCAGCTTCTTCACGCCGCTGGCGCCGGCCGATGCGAAGCAGGTGCACGGCTGGTGGGCCACGCCCGATGCCTTGCTGAAGGCGGTCGAGAAGCTGGTCGGCCTGAGCGAGGTGCTGGGCGAAGGCCTGCCGCCTGCCGCGGCGCTGCAGCGCGCGCGCGAGCGCACCGGGCGCGAGCTGTCCGTCCTCAAGGCACCGTGGGCCGGCGACGAAGGCTGGGCCGCCGAGCTGCTGGCGGGCCTCGAGGCCGCCGCCGCGGCCAAGCAGTGCAAGCTGCCGAAGCGCAAGGAGTGGATGCAGAAGCTGCGCGACTGGGCCGAGGGCGATGCGCTTCTGCCCGCGCTGACCAAGACCGCCTGGGACCGGCTCACGCCGAGCGGATTGAGTGACGGCTGGAGTGGCGACACCGCATTGCTGCGCCATCCGGCGCTGCATGCACTGGCCGGCCTGCAGGACGCCGTGAGGACCCTGCCCGACGGCCGCCAGGACCTGCTGCGCCACGCGGCCCGCTGGACCGCCGAGCGCTTCGCCAGCGAGCAGGCGCGCCGCGCCCAGATGGGTTTCGACGAACTGCTGACCCGGCTCGACGCCGCGCTGCAGGGCCCCAACGGCGAGCGCCTCGCGGCCCTGATCCGGCGCCAGTTCCCGGTGGCGCTGATCGACGAGTTCCAGGACACCGATCCGCTGCAGTACCGCATCTTCGACGCCGTCTACGGCATCGCCGCCAACGCGCAGGACAGCGCCGTGGTGCTGATCGGCGACCCCAAGCAGGCGATCTACGCCTTCCGCGGCGCCGACATCCACACCTACCTGGCGGCCCGGCGCGACACCGGCGGGCGCCACGCCACGCTCGGCACCAACTTCCGCTCGACCCCCGCGATGGTCGAGGCGGTCAACCGCGTCTTCCGGCAGGCCGAGGAGCGCGAGGAAGGGCAGGGCGCCTTCCTGTTCCGCGCGCGCGGCGAGAACCCGCTGCCGTTCCTCGCGGTGCAGGCCCGGGGCCGCAGCGAGCGCTGGGTTGTCGCCGGCGAGGAAGCATCCGCGCTCACCTGCTGGACGCTCGACGCCGACCCGCCGCCCGGCAACGGCGAGGCCCAGCGCCTGCTGGCCGCCGCCTGCGCCACCGAGATCGTGCGGCTGCTCGCCGATGGACTGGCTGGCCGCACCGGCTTCGCGAAACAAGGCGAGGCGCTGCGCCCTGTGCAGCCCGGCGACATCGCGGTGCTGGTCAACAGCGGCCGCGAGGCCGGCGCGGTGCGCCAGGCGCTGGCCCAGCGCGGCGTGCGCAGCGTCTATCTGTCGGACAAGGATTCGGTCTTCGAGAGCCCGGTGGCGGCCGAGCTGCAGCGCTGGCTGGCCGCCTGCGCCGAGCCCGACGACGACCGGCCGCTGCGCGCCGCGCTGGGCAGCGCCGCGCTGGCGTTGAGCTGGACCGAACTCGACCGCCTCAACCACGACGAGCTGCAGTGGGAAGCGCGGGTGCTGCAGTTCCGCCGCTACCAGCAGACCTGGCGGCGCCAGGGCGTGCTGCCGATGCTGCGCCACCTGCTGAACGACTTCGGCGTGCCGCAGCGCCTGCTGGCCGCGGGGGACGAACGCACGCTGACCGACCTGCTGCACCTGGCCGAACTGCTGCAGCAGGCCAGCGCGCAGCTCGACGGCGAGCACGCGCTGATCCGCTGGCTGGCCGAGCAGCGCGAAGACAGCGCGAGCGAGAACGAGGCGCGCAAGCTGCGTCTCGAAAGCGATGCCGACCTGGTCAAGGTCGTCACCGTGCACAAGTCCAAGGGGCTCGAGTACCCGCTGGTCTTCCTGCCCTTCGCCACCGCCTTCCGCGCCGCCAAGGCCGACGACCTGCCGCTCAAGTGGCACGACGACCAGGGGCGACGCGTGGTCGCGCTGCAGGCCGATGCCGATGCGCTGGAACGCGTCGACCGCGAGCGCCTCGGCGAAGACCTGCGCAAGCTCTACGTGGCGCTCACGCGTGCCCGCCATGCGACCTGGATCGGCGTCGCGCCGCTGGCCGGCGTGGAGCGCAGCGCGCTCGGCTACCTGCTGGGCGGCGGCGCGTCGCTGCCGTCTTCCGCTCTTACCGACGCATTGCTCGAACTGGCAAAGACTTCTCCGGCGATCGCGGTCGAAGCCGCACCCGCAGCGGGCGACGAACGCTACCGCCCGGTCGCTGCCGCCCCGCAGCTCGCGCCCGAGCCCGCGCTGCCCCAGGGCCCGCGCGAGCGCTGGTGGATCGCCAGCTATTCGGCGCTGAGCCGGGCCGCCGACACGCTCGACGACGAAGCCGCGCTGGCGCTCGGCGAGCCCGCGACGCGGCTGGCCCTGCCGCCGACGCCGACCAGTGCCGCCGAGGACATCTACGCCGACAGCCGCTCCGATGCCGCCGCGCCGGAAGACGAGATCAACGCGCCCAGCACCGGCGGCCTGCACGACTTCCCTCGCGGCGCCGGCCCGGGCAGCTTCCTGCACAGCCTGCTCGAATGGGTGGGCCGCCAGGGCTTCGGGCGCGTGCGGTCCGACGCGGCGGCGCAGGCCGACCTGGCCGACCTGATCGCCCGGCGCTGCAACCTCAGCGGCTGGAGCGCCTGGACCGAGCCGCTGCGCCAATGGCTGCTGGGCTGGCTGGCCGCGCCGCTGGACCTCGCCGCGCTGGGCCCCGATGCCGGCGCCGTGGCCCCGGCGTCGCTGGGCCGGGTGCAGATCGAGATGGAGTTCTGGTTCGGCGTGCGGCAGGTCGACCTGCGCGCGCTCGACGCGCTGGTCTGCCGCCACACGCTCGGCGCCGCGCCGCGCGCCGCCCTGCTGCCGCAGCAGCTCAACGGCATGCTCAAGGGCTACATCGACCTCGTGTTCGAGCACCACGGCCGCTACTTCGTGGCCGACTACAAGTCCAACTGGCTGGGCCCGCGCGATGCCGACTACACGCCCGCCGCGCTGCGCGACGCCGTGCTGCAGCACCGCTACGAGCTGCAGTACGTGCTCTACGTCTTCGCGCTGCACCGGCTGCTGCGCGCGCGGCTGCCCGACTACGACTACGAGCGCCATGTCGGCGGCGCGGTCTATCTCTTCCTGCGCGGCCATGCGGCGCCGGGCCAGGGGCTGCACTGCGAGCGGCCGCCGAAAGTGCTGATCGATGCGCTCGACGCCCTGTTCGGCGGTGCGGCGATCCCCGCGACGGAGTTGTCGGCATGAAGGCCTCGTCCGTGTCCGCCGGCGTCTTCCTCGGCCCGCTGCCCGCGCGCCATGCGCCCCTGCTCGCCGACCTCGATCGCTGGGTCGCCGAAGGCTGGTTGCGCGCGCTCGACCGCAGCTTCGCGGCCTTCCTGGCGCAGAAGGCGCCCGATGCCGATCCGCTGCTGATCCTCGCTGCCGCGCTCGTCAGCCACCAGCTCGGCCGCGGCCATGCCTGCCTGGACCTGCAGGCCGCGCTGGCCGATGCGGGCCTGGCCTTGTCGATGCCGCCCGAAGGCGCTGGGCGGGCGGCCGAGGACGCCGCGCCGATCACCGCGCCTTCGACCTTGCTGGCCGGCGTGACGCTGGCGCGCTGGACCAAGGCATTGACGCATCCCGCGCTGGTCGGCGGCGGCGCCGGCGCGACGCCGCTGGTGCGCATCGGCCATCGCCTGTATCTGCGCCGCTACTGGCAGTACGAGCAATCGGTGCGCGCGGCCATCGCCGAGCGGGTCGCGACGCCCACCGCGGTGGCCGCGCCCGAGGCCCGGGCCACCCTGGCCGCGGCGCTCGACGTGCTGTTCCCGCACCGCGACGGCGCCGCCGTCGACTGGCAGAAGATCGCTTGCGCGCTCGCGGCGCGGCAGGGCTTCGGCATCGTCACCGGCGGCCCGGGCACCGGCAAGACGACCACCGTGGTGCGCTTGCTGGCGGTACTGCAGCACCTGGCGCTGGCCGGCGGGGAGGGCCGCCGCCTGCGCATCCGGCTGGCCGCGCCCACCGGCAAGGCGGCGGCGCGGCTCAACGAATCGATCGCCGGCGCGGTCGAGCGGCTGCCGCTCGACGGGCTGGCCGATCCGGCGGCGGTGCGCGCGGCCATCCCGACCGAGGTCACGACGGTGCACCGGCTGCTCGGCAGCCGCCCCGACACCCGCCATTTCCGCCACGACGCTCGCAATCCGCTGGCGCTCGACCTGCTGGTGATCGACGAAGCCTCGATGCTCGACCTCGAGATGATGGCCGCCGTCTTCGCGGCGCTGCCGCCGCATGCGCCGTTGATCCTGCTCGGCGACAAGGACCAGCTCGCCTCGGTCGAGGCCGGCGCGGTGCTGGGCGACCTCTGCCGGCGCGCCGATGCGGGCCACTACAGCGTCGACACCGACACATGGCTGCAGGCCGTCACCGGCGAACTGCTCGAGCCCGAGCTGTGCGATGCAGCCGGCAGCGCGCTCGACCAGGCGGTGGTCAAGCTGCGCATCAGCCATCGCTTCAGTGCCGCGAGCGGCATCGGCAAGCTGGCCGAGGCGGTCAATGCGGGCGACGCCGGCGCGGCGCGGCGCGTGTTCGAGCGCGGCTATGCGGACCTGTCGCAGCAGCGCAGCCTCGACGACGCGGCGCTGCGCCGACTGGTGGTCGACGGCGCCCCCGAGGGCTTCGCGGGCCAGGGACAGGGGCGCCTCGATGGCGGGAAGGCCGTGCCGCCGCCGGCCGGCTACCGCCACTACCTGGCGCAGATGCGCGAAGGCAAGCCGGGCATCGATGCCGCGCAGGCCGACTTCGACGCCTGGGCGCGCAAGGTGCTCGCGGCCTATGGCCGGTTCCAGCTGTTATGCGCCTTGCGCAGCGGCCCGCAGGGCGTCGAGGGACTGAACCAGCGCATCGCCGGCCTGCTGCGCGCCGAGGGCCTGCTGGAGGCCGAGCATGGCGGCTGGTACCCGGGCCGTCCGGTGCTGGTCACCCGCAACGACTACGGCCTGGGCCTGATGAACGGCGACGTCGGCGTCACGCTGGCGATGCCGACCTCGGTGCCCGGCGAGCAGCGCCCGCGCTGGACTTTGCGCGTGGCCTTTGCCGCCGGCGACGGCCAGGACGGCATCCGCTGGGTGCTGCCGAGCCGGCTGCGCGCGGTCGAGACCGTGTTCGCGATGACGGTCCACAAGTCGCAGGGCTCCGAGTTCGCGCATGCCGCGCTGCTGCTGCCCGAACGGGCCAGCCCGGTGCTGACGCGCGAGCTGGTCTACACCGGCATCACGCGGGCCCGGCACTGGTTCACGCTGGTGGCGGCACCGGAGGTGATGCAGGGCGCGGTGCGCAAGCGGGTGGAACGGGTCGGGGGACTGGGCCTGCGCAGCGCGTGAGCGGCTACTTCGAGGCCGCGGACTTGCGGAACCAGTCCTCGAACCCCACCGACCCCAGCCACGGGCTCTTGCCGCTCGGCACCAGCGTGCTGTCTTCCAGCAAGGCGCCGAAGTAGCGCGCCTGCGGATCGGCCACGACCTTGCGCGGGTCCTGCGTCGCGGCCAGGTAGCGCTGCACCAGCTCGGACAAGCGCACCCGTTCCGGCCCGGCGATCTCGACCACGCCATTGACCGGCGCGCCCAGCGTGTAGTCGGCCATCGCCGCCGCCACGTCGTCGGAGCTGATCGGCTGCACGAAGGCCGGCGAGAGCTTCACGGTCTCGCCGTCGGTGCCCGAGTGCGCGATACCGCCGAGGAACTCGAAGAACTGCGTCGACTGGACAATCGTGTAGGGGACCCCGCCGGCGCGGATCAGCTTCTCCTGCGCGATCTTGCCGCGGAAGTAGCCGCTCTCGGCCAGCAGGTCGGTGCCGACCACCGACAGCGCGACGTGGTGCTTGACGCCTGCCGCGGCTTCCGCGGCCAGCAGGTTGCGGCCCGCGGTCTCGAAGAATTCCAGCACAGCCTTGTCCTCGAACGACGGCGAGTTCGCGACGTCGACCACCACCTGCGCGCCCGCCAGCGCTTCGGCCAGGCCCTCGCCCGTGATGGTGTTGACGCCCGAGGCCGGCGAGGCCGCGAGCACCTCATGGCCGCGCTGGCGCAGGTTGGCGACGAGCTTGCTCCCGATCAGGCCGGAGCCGCCGATGACGACGATCTTCATGGTGTTCACTCCAGTCCTGCCTTGTCGAGGCCGTAGGCCTTGTCGGCCGAGCCCGGCACACTCCTGAAGCCGATGCTGAGGCGATTCCAGGCATTGATCGTCATCACGACGAAGCTCAGGTCCGACAGTTCCTTTTCCGACAGCTGGGTGCGCACGCGCTCGTAGACCTCGTCGGGCACGCCGTGTTCGGGCAGCCGGGTCAGGATCTCGGTCCAGGCCAGCGCGGCGCGCTCGCGCGGGTCGAACAGGCTCGATTCGCGCCAGATCGGCAGATGGTGGATGCGCAGCTCGCGCTCGCCGTGCAGCCTGGCTTCCTTCACGTGCATGTCGAGGCAGAAGCCGCAGCCGTTGATCTGCGAGGCGCGGATGTGCACCAGGTCCTGGATCTTCTGCTCGATCGCGCTGTCTTTCTGCAGCATGCTGAACTCGACGAATTTCTTGTACAGAGCGGGCGATTGCTGCATGGGGTTGATGCGTTGGGTCATGGTCACTTCCTTGAGAGCCTCAGAACGGCTGAGGCATCCGCTTGCGAAATCTCGCTGCATGGGCGTCTTTTTTTCGTCCATGCCCACAAGACGCGCCAGCGCGCCGGTTTGTGACAGACCCCGCCTCAATGGCCCCGGAAAGCCGCCGCCAGCCGCGCCAGCTTCTCGGGATTGCGCTGCACGTGGATGCGCGTGATGTGCTCGCCGTCGGTCTCGTACGACTGGGCGGATTCGAGCACCCCGTCGATGAAGCGCAGCAGCGCCCATTCGCCGTTGACCATCGCGAGCTCGACGCGCACGCCGCTGCCGAAGCGAAGGTGGGTGGCATAGAAGAGCTGCGCGATGCGCTGGCCGCCCAGCAGCGGCTTGCCGAAGCTCGGCACGATGCCGCCGCCGTCGCCGATCAGCTCGGCGTTCTCGGCCAGCATGCCGTTCATGGCCGCGAAGTCGCCGCGCGACAGCGCTTCGGCGAAGCCGCGCATCAGCTGGTGGTGCGTGTCGCGCGAGACCGCGAAGCGCGGCCGCTCCTCGCGCAGCTGCGTCTTGGCGCGGTGCACGATCTGGCGGCAGGCCGCCTCGCTCTTGCCGATGGCCTTGGCCACTTCGTCGTAGTCGGCGTCGAACACCTCGCGCAGCAGGAAGGCGGCGCGCGCCTCGGGCGCGAGGCGTTCGAGCATGAACAGGAAGGCCACCGAGACATCGTCCGACAGCTCCTTGGTCTGCTCGGGCGTCGAGGGCYCATCGGTCAGCACCGGCTCGGGCAGCCAGTAGCCGACGTAGTGCTCGCGCTGCACCTTGGCGGCGCGCAGCCGGTCGATCGAGATCCGCGTGGTGATGGTCACCAGCCAGGCCTCGGCGTTGTCGATGCCGGCCTGCTCGGCTTCATGCCAGCGCAGCCAGGCGTCCTGCACCACGTCCTCGGCCTCGGCCACCGAGCCGAGCATGCGGTAGGCGATGCCCTGCAGGCGCGGGCGGAGGCGGTTGAAGGTGGCGGTGGGGTCGGTCATGTGCACCTCAGACGTTTCAGGTCCTGGTGTTGTGACAGGGGTTCGGCGCATCGTCGCCTCATTTCGATGCTAGCCTTGTTGGCCGTCCGCATGATCGTTTTCGACCCCTCGCCATGACCGACTCACTCCGCGAACTCGCGAACCAACTCGACCAGTTCGCCAAGGAGCGCAACTGGCAGCAGTTTCATTCCCCGAAGAACCTGGCATCGGCACTGGTCGTCGAGGCGGGCGAACTGCTCGAGCATTTCCAGTGGCTGACCGATTCGGAGAGCAGGGCGCTGACGCCCGAGAAACGAGACGCCGTCGGCGCCGAGGTGGCCGACGTCCTGCTGTACCTGATCCAGCTCGGCAGCGCGCTGGGCATCGATCCGATCGCGGCGGCGCAGGCCAAACTTCAGGTCAACGCCGTGAAGTATCCGGTCGACCGCGCGCGCGGCAGCCGCGAGAAGTACGACGAGCTCTGACCGTCTCCCGGGCCGAGCACCCTCTCTCGGCCGGCTGAAACCCTCACTCGATGTTCTGCACCTGCTCCCGCATCTGCTCCACCAGCACCTTCATGTCCACCCCGATCCGCGTCAGCTCCAGCGTGGCCGACTTCGAACCCAGGGTGTTGGCCTCCCGGTGCAGCTCCTGGATGAGGAAATCGAGCCGCTTGCCGATCTCGCCGCCCTTCTTCACCAGCCGCTCGATCTCGTCCAGGTGCGAGTCGAGCCGGGTCAGCTCCTCGGCGACGTCGATGCGGATCGCGAAGGCCGTGGCTTCCGACAGCGCCCGGTCTTGCGCCGCCTCGGGCGGGGTGGTGCCGCCGCCCAGGCCCATGGCCTCCGTCCAGCGTTCGAGAAAACGGGTGCGCTGCTGCTCGACCAGCTTGGGCACCAGCGGCAGGGCCTGGGCCGCCAGCTTGCGCAGCTGGCCCAGGTGGTCCAGCAGCATCTTGGCCAGCCGCGCACCTTCGCGCTCGCGCGCGGCCATCAGGGCTTTCACGGTCTTCTCGGTGAGATCGGTCAGCTCCGGCCCCCAGTCGCCCCGGGGCGCCGAATCCCCGGCCGCCAGCCGCAGCACGTCGGCCACGCTCAGGTCCCGCGCGCTCGGCAGCCAGGCCTTGATGGTGTCCTGCACCCCGTTCAGCCGCTGAAGCAGCCTGGGCGAGGGGTCGGCGACACCGGCGGTGGCGGTGTTCTCGATCGCCACCCGCAGCTCGACCTTGCCGCGTTTCAACTGCCCGGTGAGCAGCTCGCGCAGCGCCGGTTCGTGCTGGCGCAGCTCTTCGGGGAGCTTGAAGGTCAGGTCGAGGAATCGGCTGTTGACCGAACGGATCTCGACCCCGAGCCGGCCCGCTGGCTGGGGCCGTGCTTCGGCGTCGGAGTGGCTGCCTGTGGGGCCGTTCTGGCCGCTGGCATAGCCGGTCATGCTGTAAACTGGCATCGCGCCTCGCTGTGGTTTGTTTGCTTTTCACCGAGGGCTCGGCACGGCGTTCGCTTGCTGCACCATCGCCTTCGGGCGAAACTCCCTGATTATGTCAAAGGTCAAACCTTCGCCCCTGCTTCCCGACACCATGATCGGGGGCTACCGCGTCGTGCGGCGGCTTTCCGCCGGCGGTTTCGGCGTCGTCTACCTGGCCGTCGACACCGGCGGCCAGCAGGTCGCCATCAAGGAATACCTGCCCTCGTCGCTGGCCACCCGCGGCACCGGCGAGCTCGCCCCCCAGGTGCCGCCCGAAAAGCTCTCGCTCTACCGCCTGGGCCTCAAGAGCTTCTTCGAGGAAGGCCGCTCGCTGGCCCAGATCTCGCACGCCTCGGTGGTCAGCGTGCTCAACTTCTTCCGCGAGAACGAGACCGTCTACATGGTCATGAACTACCTGGAGGGCGCCACCCTGCAGGATTTCATCGTCACCGCGCGCGACCTGAAGAAGCAGAAAGTATTCCGCGAGTCGACCATCCGCTCGCTCTTCGACGAGATCCTGCGCGGCCTGCGCATCGTCCACCAGCACAAGATGCTGCACCTGGACATCAAGCCCGCCAACATCTTCGTCACCGACGACGACCGCGCCGTGATGATCGACTTCGGCGCCGCCCGCGAGGTGCTGTCCAAGGAGGGCAACTTCATCCGCCCCATGTACACCCCCGGCTTCGCGGCCCCCGAGATGTACCGGCGCGACTCGTCGATGGGCCCCTGGACCGACATCTACGCCATCGGCGCCTGCATCTACGCCTGCATGCAGGGCTACCCGCCCAACGACGCCCCCCAGCGCATCGAGAAAGACCGCCTCGGCCTGTCGCTCTCGCGGCTGCGCGGCATCTACTCCGACAACCTGATCGAGGTGGTCGAGTGGTGCATGTCGCTCGACCCGCTGTCGCGCCCGCAGTCGGTGTTCGCGCTGCAAAAAGAGCTCAGCCGCGAAGGCGAGCGCCGCTACACCAAGCTCACGGTCGGCGAGAAGGTGCGTCTTTCCATCGACAACATGCGCTCCTTCGAAAAGAAGGGCCTGCCCAAGGCCGCAGCACCCACCACACGTCCCGCATGACCCCCCACGCTCATCACTTCGTGTATTCGCTGCCCCCCCAGGGGGGGCTCAGTGCCTTTCGGGCGGCCGGGCAGGCACTGTGAAGTTCTCCGTATTCCAGGTCAGCCGCAAAGGCGGCCGTCTCAAGAACGAAGACCGCATGGGCTACTGCTACACGCGGGAGTCGGGCCTCTTCGTGCTGGCCGACGGCATGGGCGGGCACCCCGAAGGCGAGGTGGCGGCCCAGCTGGCGCTGCAGTCCATCGCGGCGCTCTACCAGCACGAGGCGCGGCCGGTCGTCAAGGACGTCAAGGCCTTCCTGACCTCGGCGGTGATGGCCGCGCACCAGCAGATCATGCGCTACGCCGGCAACAAGGGCATGCTCGACACGCCCCGCACCACGGTCGTGGCGGCGGTCATCCAGGACAACACGGCCACCTGGATCCACTGCGGCGACTCGCGCCTGTACGTGATCCGCGACGGCGAGCTGCTCACCCGCACCCGCGACCACTCCCACGCCGAGCGCCCGCGCGCCAACGCCGGCCCCGAGCCGGTCAACCGCAACCTGCTGCTGACCTGCCTGGGCTCGCCGACCACGCCGCTGTTCGACGTCTCGGCGCCGCTGCCGCTGCTGCGCGGCGACCGCATCATGCTGTGCTCCGACGGCGTCTGGGGCGTGCTCGACGACGGCGTCATCGTGCACATCCTGTCGTCGGGCAAGCCGGTGTCCGACTCGGCGCCCGACCTGGCCGAGATGGCCCTGCGCAACGGCGGCAGCCACAGCGACAACGTCACGCTGATCGCGCTCGAATGGGAAACCCACGACGAGCTGGGCCAGAAGCGCGGCGTTTCCACCGACAGCATCAGCGACGGCGTGTTCGCCTCCACCATCCAGGCCGGCATGCCTTCCGACAGCGAGCTCGACGACCTCGACGACGACGCCATCGAGCGCTCGATCGCCGAAATCAACGAAGCCATCCGCCGCTCAGCCGCCCGCAAAGGCTGAATGTGGCCCCCACGCGCCGTCACTTCGTGTACTCGCTGCCCCCCGAGGGGGCCGCAGGCCGCCTTGGGAGCGGCCCGGCGGCGGCCTGGATCGCCCCCACGCTCCCCCAC